>WLIM01000001.1 GCA_009702205.1 Actinomycetota bacterium
TCAAGGGAATTACTGGCAAGCAATTTCGTGGAGTTTTTATACGAGCGCCTTGGGTGGAGAGTTATGGGGCTGACGTAGAAGTTCTCGCGAGCGTAAATTATGGGGGAGCCGAGCATCCAGTGGCTGTTGCAAGCGGGAAAGTCCTTGCCACCGCTTTTCACCCAGAACTAACAGGGGATAACCGCGTTCATAGATACTTCATAGAAGAGCTTTGTAAAAAATAATTCAAGTTAAACTACGTTAATTGATTTATAGGGGGTTCGACCGTGTCAGGCCATTCCAAGTGGGCAACGACAAAGCACAAGAAGGCAATCATTGATTCACGCCGTGCTAAAAACTTTGCAAAGTTAATTAAGGGAATCGAAGTTGCAGCTAGAAATGGCGGCGCTGATATTTCCGGTAACCCAACACTCTTTGATGCGATTGCAAAAGCTAAAAAGAGCTCAGTACCGGCAGATAATATCGATCGCGCAGTAAAACGCGGTGCCGGTTTGGAATCCGGTGGTGCAGATTGGCAGACAATTATGTATGAGGGTTATGGCCCTAATGGCGTTGCCCTACTTATCGAATGCTTATCCGATAACCGTAACCGTGCGGCATCCGAAGTTCGTGTAGCTGTAACCAGAAATGGTGGATCGATGGCAGACCCAGGCTCGGTCTCTTACATGTTTAATCGCAAAGGTGTAGTAATTGTTAATAAAAGTGGAAGCATCACTGAAGATAAGATTTTGGAACAAGTGCTTGATGCAGGTGCTGAAGAAGTAAATGACTTAGGTGAATCATTCGAAATCGTTAGCGAACCAAGTGATTTGGTCGCAGTCCGTAGCGCACTTCAAGGTGCAGGAATTGATTATGAATCGGCTGATACCTCTTTCCTTCCTACAGTTTCAGTTCCTCTTGACGCTGAAGGAGCAACTAAAGTTTTCGCACTTATTGATGCAATCGAAGAGTTAGATGACGTGCAAAACGTCTTCGGAAACTTTGATGTATCAGATGAGGTAATGGCTAGCCTTTAAGATGCGTGTTCTTGGGGTCGATCCTGGTTTAACTAGGTGCGGTCTCGGAATTGTTGAAAATGGAGTGGCGCAGAAACTTGTGATGGTTGGTGTTGGCGTGATCATGACCCCCAGCGACTTAGAACTTTCCAAACGATTGCTTGCATTGGAAACTGAATTGATTTCCTGGATTACCGAATTCAAGCCCGATGTGATTGCTGTAGAACGCGTGTTCTCGCAACTCAATATTCGCACTGCAATGTCCACTGGCCAAGCAGCTGGAGTTGCATTGCTCATAGCTGCAAGGCTTGGAATTCCCGTAGCAATGCATACGCCCACAGAGGTCAAAGCTGCAGTTACCGGTTCAGGTCGCGCAGATAAGAAACAAGTGGCCCTTATGGTCGCAAAACTTTTATCGTTAAAAGAAATTCCAAAACCCGTAGACGCCACCGACGCACTTGCACTGGCTATCTGCCATCATTGGCGAGGTGCCGGAAACGCGCGAGTCGAAGCCGCAATGGCTAAAGAGAAAGCGCGATTAAAGAAAGCGACAAAGTAATGATTGCCTCGGTCTCAGGAGTTGTTAAAGCAACAACTCTTAGTTCTGCCGTAATAGAAGTAGGCGGTGTTGGATTATCGCTCTCGTTGCCAGCACGATTTGCGGCATCGTTAACAGTTGGGACTCACGCCGAAATTTTTACAACTCTTGTTGTGCGCGAGGACTCCTTAACGCTATTTGGATTTGATAGAGCGAGTTCGAGAGATTTCTTTGATCTACTTCAGACGGTGAGTGGAATTGGTCCAAAAGTTGCGCAGTCTGCGCTATCAATTTATGAGCCAGAAGAGATTGCCAGCGCGATTGCTAGTGAGAATGCTGCTGCGCTTGAACGAATTCCGGGGTTAGGCAAGAAGGGTGCACAGCGAGCTGTTCTAGAATTGAAAGATAAAGTTTCTGCACTCAACATCGCGCAGAAATCTAATTCGCAAAGTAAGAGCAATTGGCGAAATCAATTATCAAGTGCGCTAATTGGACTTGGGTTTTCAGCAAAAGATGCGCAGTCAACTATTGATTTAGTATCAAATGAATTGGGATCGCAAGTTGAATCAACGGATATTTCGCAGCTTCTAAAATTGGCGCTTCAAAGTCAAGGGCGTAATTAGTAATGAGCGAAGAGAAACGAATTATCGATACTGGTGGCGATGAACTGGAGCGCTCCCAAGAACTTGCACTTCGCCCTAAAACACTTGGTGAATTCGTCGGACAAAAACGCGTTGCAGATCAATTAGATTTATTGCTCTCTGCCGCACGTAATCGAAATAGTCCTGCAGATCACGTTCTTCTTTCCGGGCCTCCAGGTTTAGGAAAAACAACTCTGGCGATGATTATTGCCGCAGAAATGGGCGCGCCAATTCGAATTACAAGTGGACCAGCAATTCAACATGCTGGAGATTTGGCTTCAATCCTCTCTTCACTTGTTGAAGGAGAGATTTTGTTCTTAGATGAAATTCATAGAATGTCCCGGCCAGCTGAAGAGTTACTTTATTTAGCAATGGAAGATTTTCGAGTAGATGTGATTGTAGGAAAAGGAGCGGGTGCCACGGCAATCCCGTTAGAGCTTCCGCACTTCACATTGGTAGGCGCAACAACTCGTGCTGGTCTCTTGCCGAGTCCGTTGCGCGATCGCTTTGGATTTACAGCACAACTAGATTTTTATGAAGATAATGAATTATCAGTAATCGTTGAACGAAGTGCGGATTTGCTTGGCGTAAAAATTGATAAAGCGGCCGTAGTGGAATTAGGTTCAAGATCTCGCGGCACACCTCGAGTAGCTAATAGATTGCTTCGTAGAGTTCGGGACTATGCCCAAGTTCATGGCGATGGAAGTGTTGGAATTGCCGACGCTAAAGCGGCTCTCCAAATGTATGAAGTTGATGCAATCGGACTCGATCGATTAGACCAAAGTGTTTTGGAAGCTCTTGTTAAGAGATTCAACGGGGGACCGGTCGGTATTTCTACACTAGCCATGGCGATCGGAGAAGAGAGCGAAACGATTGAGTCATTGGCCGAACCATTCCTAGTTCGGATGGGATTTATCTCACGAACACCTCGGGGGCGCATAGCAACTGCAGCAGGATTCGAGCATCTGGGCGTGACACCACCTCTTGGAGCCTCAGATTTACTGCCAAATGCGATCAGCATTTTCGACACACCCGCCTCTGATGCCTAGACTTGCGTCCCATGTCTGCCATTAATAATTCTCAAAGCTCATCCCAAAGTCCAAAGGGTGCAAAGTCTTCGGCGAAATCTGCGAAGTCAATTGCGATACTCGCGCTAGCTTTAATTGCATTTAGTGCAGTCGCCGTAGTTCAAGGCGCAACTAAAGTTAAATTAGGACTCGATCTGCGAGGCGGTACCAGCGTCACGCTGACTCCGCGCGCAAGCGAGGGATCTAAGGTAACTACTGAAGCAATTGATCAAGCTGTTGCAATTATTAGACAGCGTGTTAACTCTTTAGGTGTTGCAGAGAGCGAAGTGGCGGCTCAAGGTTCTGGAACGAATCGCCAAATTGTTATCTCAGTTCCCGGACAGACCGGCGAAAAGATTGTGCAGTTAGTTGGACAGACTGCAGAACTTAGATTCCGTCAGGTTTTAGTTGAAGGTGCGCCAAATGCAACAACTGCAGCTGCAGATGCAAAGAGTGCAACGCTTCCAACTGGTGTTACTCCAGATCTAAATGCAAAGTACGCAGCTCTTGACTGCTCAAAGAAAGCGAATTTGCAGGGTGGCTCTACGGAATCTCCAGATATCGCAGTTGTTTCTTGCGATCGCAATGGAACGCAAAAATATATTCTGGCACCGGCTCAAGTTCTTGGAAGCATGATTTCTAAAGCCAGCGCAGCGATTGACCAACAAGGTGCAGCAGGTTGGTATGTTTTAGTTTCATTTAACGGTGAAGGCACTAACAAGTTTGGAGCACTAACAACTTCTGTAACAAAATTAGCTGCACCTCAAAATCAAGTGGCTATTGTTCTAGATGGACTCGTTGTCTCAGCTCCTAGAATTAATGAAGCAATCAATGGGGGAAGCGCCCAGATCACTGGAAGCTTTGGACAAGAAGAAGCATCAAACTTGGCAAATGTTTTGAAGTATGGCGCCCTGCCGTTGGCTTTTGATCAAGGCGAAGTTCTGCAGGTTTCACCAACACTTGGCTCTGACCAACTACATGCTGGATTGCTAGCGGGATTACTTGGATTCTTGCTTGTATTCCTTTATTCATTCATTTATTACAAGGGTCTAGGAATCGTGACCGTAGCATCGCTACTAATCGCTTCAGCAATTACTTATCTCTCATTCCTATTACTTGGCGAATGGATTGGTTTCACTTTGACGCTCGCTGGTATCGCCGGCGCAATCGTTGCTGTTGGTATTACAGCAGACTCATTCGTTGTCTTCTTCGAACGTCTTCGTGATGAAGTTCGTGAAGGTCGTTCACTTCGCTCAGCGGTAGAAACAGGTTGGGTAAAGGCTCGTCACACAATCATCGTGGCGGACACTGTTTCGATGATCGCTGCAGTTCTTCTCTATTTCTTTGCTGTCGGCGGTGTTCGTGGTTTCGCCTTCACACTCGGCCTAACAACTTTAATCGACCTACTGGTTGTCTTTGTCTTTACACATCCGTTGGTAGCGCTACTTGCAAGAGTTTCATTCTTTGCAAATGGAGACAAATTGTCCGGATTTTCAGCGAAGAGCTTAGGCTTGAAAATCAAAACAGATGGCACAGAAAACTTGAAGGGTTAATCACATGAGTTCACTGTCAGGCATCGGCGGCCGTCTTTATCGCGGCGAAACTTCTATTGATTTTATTGGCAAGCGTCGTCGTTGGTATGCGCTTTCTGGAATCGTAATCATTATTTCTGCAATTGTTCTTGGAACTCAAGGTTTACATCTTGGCATTGAATTCAAAGGTGGATCAGAATTTTCAGTTACTAAAGTAGGAGCAACTGTTGAAGATGGTCGTGCGGCGATAGCTAAAGCCGGAGTAACTGGTGAAACTGTTGTTCAAAAAGTGGGTAATGACAGATTACGCATTCAAACTGGTGCACTTGATTCGTTTGCAACAGTTAAGCAATCTTTAGCAGACACTTTCGGCGTAAATGTTGATGATATTGATACCCAAATTATTGGTCCATCATGGGGCAAGGAAATCACTAAGAAGGCGCTATATGGCTTGATTGGTTTCATTCTTGTAGTGATGCTCTTCTTAACTATGGCATTTGAGCCGAAAATGGCCCTTGCCGCGATCATTGCAACGATGCACGACGTATTCATTACTGTTGGAATTTATGCGCTTGTGGGCTTCGACGTTACGCCAGCTACCGTTATTGGTTTTCTAACGATTCTTGGTTACTCCCTTTACGACACAGTTGTTGTGTTCGACAAAGTTCGCGAGAATACAAAATCTATTACTAGCACCGGAAAGATAACTTACTCCGCAGCTGCAAACCTAGCCGTGAACCAAACATTGGTTAGATCTTTCAATACTTCACTTATTGCGCTGCTTCCAGTTGCATCAATTCTCTTTGTCGGTGCTGGATTATTGGGTGCAGGAACTTTGAAAGATCTTTCGCTCGCACTATTCGTTGGACTTGCTACTGGAACATATTCATCCATCTTTATTGCGACCCCAATACTTGCTCAACTTCGCGAACGCGAACCTGCGATGCGTGCACTTGCAAAGCGAGTGGCACAACATGCACCTGGTTCAGTAACTATCGAAGCTAAAGGTTCAGTTGATGCTGGATCTAGCGAGAAGAGTGGTTGGGCGCGTGGTCCACGTAATCAACCAAAACGTAAGCGTCGCTAATCTCGCACCTGCTTCTTAACTAGTTAAGATAGAACCATGAATCCGGTTCTAGATGTGTTAGCAAAGTCTTTAATTGCTCATCACCCTGGCGCCTCAATTCCCGAGTTAGAGCGCGCATATGCCATTGCAGCAGATGCTCATGAAGGTCAACTCCGAAAATCGGGAGAGCCTTATATAACTCATCCGCTTGCTGTCTCAGAAATTCTCGCAGATATCGGTCTGGACTTAGAGACAATTATCGCCGCACTTTTACACGACACTGTTGAAGATACTAAATATTCACTCGACGCCCTTAAGCGAGATTTCGGGAAAGAGGTAGCAAGTCTTGTAGACGGTGTTACAAAACTTGATAAGTTGAATTACGGTCCGAATGCCGAGGCCGAAACTCTGCGCAAAATGGTTATCGCAATGTCGAAAGATATTCGAGTACTTGTTATTAAATTGGCGGACCGATTACATAATGCGCGTACCTGGAAATATGTTTCAGTTGAATCCGCCCAGCGCAAAGCGCGTGAAACTTTAGATATTTACGCACCACTAGCTAACCGTTTAGGTATGAGCGCGATTAAGTGGGAGCTTGAGGATCTCTCCTTTAAGACACTAGAGCCTAAAAAATATGAAGAGATCGAACGATTGGTTCAAGATCGAAATCCAGCTCGTGAAGCTATGACTTCAGAGGTTTTAGGTTTGGTTGAGAAAGATTTGTTAGCTGATGGAATTAGCGCCAAAGTTTTGGGGCGCCAGAAACATTTATATAGTGTTTATCAAAAGATGGTGATTCGCGGCCGTGATTTCAACGAAATTTATGACTTAGTAGGTATTCGAGTTTTAGTTGAGAGCGTTAGAGATTGCTATGCCGTCCTCGGAGCTATTCACGCAAGATGGAGCCCTATTCCGGGCCGATTCAAAGATTACATTGCAATGCCAAAGTTCAATTTGTATCAATCCCTCCACACAACTGTTATTGGTCCCAATGGAAAAGCAGTAGAGATCCAGATTAGAACTTTTGATATGCATGCGAGAGCCGAGTATGGAATTGCCGCGCACTGGAAATATAAATTGGCCAGTGTTGGAGATGCAGCGACGGAAAAACCAGAGATGATGTGGTTAAAACAGTTGCATGAATGGCAGCAAGAGACCGAGGATGTTGGCGAATTTCTGGATACTTTGAGATATGACTTGCGCACTCCAGAGGTATTTGTTTTCACGCCGAAAGGGAGTGTTATCGCACTGCCTTCGGGTTCAACTCCAGTCGATTTTGCTTATGCAGTTCATACACAAGTGGGGGACCGTTGTGTTGGCGCTAAAGTAAATGGAAAATTAGTCCCGCTCGAATCGATACTTTCTAACGGAGATGTTGTCGAAGTTGTTACGAATAAGAGTCCAAGCGCGGCTCCGAGTCGGGACTGGCTTAACTTCGTCTCTTCACCAAGAGCGCGATCGAAGATAAAAGCGTGGTTTAGCAAAGAACGAAAAGAAGAGGCGATTGAAGCAGGAAGGGAATCCATTGCTCGACAGATGCGCAAAGTCGGTCTTCCACTTCAGAAGATTTTTGCGGGTCAAGCTTTCCTTGAGCTTTCCCACGATCTGCATTATCCAGATATTGAAAGCATGTATGCCGCAGTTGGAAACGGACATATCAGCGCGCAATTTGTAATTGAGAAATTGGTTGCAAATACTGATTTGCATGAACCAGATGCCGAGATTGAAAGTCACGCGATTCCGGCAATTCACTCTTTTGAACATTTGCGCCGAAATACTTCAGGTGTAGATATTGAGGGCGTTGATGATGTTCTAGTTAAATTGGCTAGATGTTGCACACCTGTCCCTGGTGATGAAATCGTAGGTTTCATAACGCGGGGTAGTGGGGTCTCGGTTCACCGAATTGATTGTATAAATGTCACTGATCTCAAACTGCACCAAGGCGATCGAATCGTAAGCGTTAAATGGAATCACTCAGCAAAAACTGCATTCTTAGTAAATATCCAAGTCGAAGCGCTAGATCGCGCCCGTCTGCTTTCAGATGTAACTCGAACATTGTCTGATCAGCATGTAAATATTTTGAATGCGGCAGTTAGCACTTCTAAAGACCGAACAGCGATTTCAAGATTTACTTTCGAAATGGCGGATGCTTCGCACCTAGATGCTGTTCTAGCAAGTGTTAGATCTGTTGAAGGCGTTTACGACGTTTATCGCGTGACTAATAATTAATTATTAGTTTGTTTTAAAGTCAGAAAGTCCCTTTTGTGCTTCAGCTAGCCAAACTTTACGAGCTTCGGCAGCTTCACGAGCTACCTTAGCCTTTGCAGTATTTCCGGCAGCTTCGGCCTTTTCAGCAGTTGCTTCATATCCTGCGATTGCATCAATCAAACCTTGGACTACGTTATTAGCACGAGCGATAGCAGTTGGGTCGGTGCGACGATTCTGTTCTTCTACAAGAACTTGGATTTCATCTTCAACTCTAGCGAGTCGAGTATCTAAAGCAGCGCGTTTGCTTCGTTCTGTCATGCCGATCTTTTGCCATTGTTCCATTAGTGCGCGGAAATTCTTGCGAGCTGTGTTCACATCTGAGATTGGAAGAAGCTCTTCAAATTTAACGATTAGCTCTTCGCGCTTAGCTAAGTTTGCAGCCATTGTTACCTGGCGCTTATCTAGATCAGCGTTCTTAGCTTTAAAGAATTGATCTTGCGCAGCCTTAAAGCGGCCCCAAAGTTTGGCATCAACGCTTGCTTTACCTCGGCCAGATGCTTTCCACGAATCCATAAGTTCTTTAAATTTGTGGGCAGTTGGTAGCCATTCTTTAGAAGTTGCGAGCGCTTCTGCTTGCTTAACGATCTCTTCCTTCTTAGCGGCTACATCATGTTGAACAGATTCAAGTGCTGCAAAGTGGGTACGGCGGCGCTTATCAAATTTGTTGCGAGATGATGAGAAACGCTTCCAAAGTTCAGTATCTGTAGTTTTATCTAGTCTAGGAGCAGCTTTCCATTCATCTAGCAGAACCTTTAAGCGTTCGCTTGTAGCCTTCCAACTTTCAGATAGCGCTAACGACTCAGCTTCAACTACTAATTTTTCCTTAACCAGAAGTGCTGCGGCACGTTTCGCTTCACGAACGGCCGATTCAATATCTTTGCGCTCTTGGTAGGCGGCGCGATGATCTTCAATTAAATTTGGAATTTGATCCACAGATGCAGCGAGAGTTGCCAAGTCGCCAACTCCATTTAGGTTTGCAACAGTTTCTCGTAATTTAATTACAGCTTCAGCGGCGTCAGAAGGCACCATCGCACCGCTCTTAATGCGCGCGGCTAATAGTGCAACTTCAGAGGCAACTGCCTCAAATTTACGAACGAAATAAGCAAGAGCTTCTTCGGGAGTTTTACCTGGGTATGAACCAACCGCTTTCTCGCCAGATGGTGTTAAGACATAAACAGTTCCATCGGGAGCAACTCGACCAAATTTGGATGGATCTCCGATTAGGGCAGATGCGGCGCTTAGATTTGATTCACCGGTTGTTACTGCGGCTGCTACTTCGGTTGGTTTGATATCCATCATTTTCTCGCTTTCGTTGCGCGTTGGGTTCGCATTGTTGCGGACCGTTCGTTATTTCTAATTAGTACCAGCCATAAATTCTGAAATTTGTGGTGGTGGTAATTAGTTATGCGTGTTGGCTAAAGATACCCTTAACCGTTGAGTTGGCAAAAGTCAGGTCAGAAATAGCTAAGAATTTGGGCAAGGCGCAGGCGATTGCATCGCATTTACGCGTGAGGAGAAGGGGTGAGGAAATGATTCTTGAAGTTATAGCCGCCCCGTATTTCGCCACCAACTGTTGGATTTTTGCGCCATCCAAGAACTCCGAATGTTTCATTGTCGATCCAGGAATGGCTAATCCAAATCTAGTTTCGCAAATTAAGAGCGTAGTAAATAAATTTAATTTAAAGCCCATTGCGGTACTCGTTACACATGGGCATCTTGATCACACTTTCTCGGTTCAACCATTTGCTAATGAATATGAAATTCCAGCTCTCATCCACTCGACCGATCGCAAACTTTTAGCTGATCCATATAGGGCTCTGACGCCTGGCGGTGAGAGCTCACAAATTATGGCCGCCTTTGGTGTAACTAAGTTTGAAGAGCCAAAGATTGTTCGCGAATTAATTGATGGCGAACGGTTTGCAATCGCCGGCTTTGACATCGAAGTTTCCCACGCCCCAGGGCACACTGCTGGGTCGGCTATTTTTAAAGTTAATGATGAGTTTTTGATTTCGGGTGATGTTTTATTCGCTGGCGCCATTGGGCGGACAGATTTACCCACAGGCAGCGCTGTGGCAATGCGAAATTCCCTTATTTCCAAAATCTTGCCACTTGATGATGAATTAATTGTGCTTCCAGGCCATGGCCCACAAACTACAATTGGGCGCGAGCGAAAAGCTAATCCATATTTGCAAGAGCATTTCTTGCAATCGAAACCGGAACGGGGGGAGTAATGCGCGAACTATCCGCCCCTAAAGGCGTGAGCGAATATTTTCCACCGCGGTCTCAATATTTTGAATTTGTTCGTGAAACTTTAATTAGTGCTGCAAAAGTTTCTGGATATCAGTTAATGGAATTGCCAGCTTTCGAAGATACTGAATTGTTTAAACGAGGTGTTGGCGAATCAACGGATGTAGTTTCTAAAGAGATGTACACCTTTGAAGATCGAGGTGGTCGCTCAATAACTTTGCGACCCGAGGGCACTGCAGGCGTTATGCGAAGCGTCATCGAACATAACTTAGACAAGCTAACGCTTCCAATAAAAGTTTGGTATTCGGGAGCTTTCTTTAGAGCTGAGCGCCCACAAGCTGGAAGATATCGCCAGTTTTACCAAGTTGGCATTGAAGCTATTGGACTAAATGATCCTGAAATTGATTTCGAGGTTATCGCTGTCGCCGATAGAGCATTTAAAGCTTTGGGCCTAAAGTCTTATCGCTTAGATATAACTTCACTCGGAGATAGCAAGAGTCGCGCTAGTCATCGCAAAGATTTACAAATTTTCTTGGACACTTTGGATTTAGATGAAGCTACGCGAGCACGGGCCGCAATTAATCCGCTTCGACTTTTTGATGACAAGCGGGTTGAGATTCAAAGGGTAATGGAGAAGGCTCCGCTGTTGCTGGATTATTTGTCAGAGGAGAGCGCAGCTAATTTTGCAAAGGTCCAAGAACTTTTAACTGGCGCTGGAATTGCTTTCACCATAAATCCAAGAATGGTTCGTGGATTGGATTACTACACCGGAACCACATTTGAATTCGTGAGCGACAAATTAGGTGCGCAATCAGGCATTGGTGGCGGCGGACGGTATGACGGCTTAATGGCCGAACTCGGCGGCAATGACTTATCTGGAATTGGTTTTGGGTTAGGTGTTGATCGAATTTTGCTTGCTTGCGAAGCAGAGGGAATATTTGATTCGACTGAAGTTAAATCTGAACTTGAACTTTTCGTTGTCGCACTATCAAGTGCCGAGAAAAATTTTGTTGCGGGGCTTGTAAATGAGCTACGAAACAAGGGAATTAAGTGCGACATGGCATATGGAGATCGTGCCCTCAAAGGTGCGATGAAGTCTGCTGATAAGAGTGGTGCCAGATTTAGTGTGGTCATTGGGAGCGATGAGATTGAGACTGGGAAAGTCGCGCTTAAAGAGATGAAAACAGGCACTTCAAAAGAAGTTAGAATCTCGGCCTTGAGTGATGAAATCAAAGCTAACTAAGAAACTATCGGAGCCAATTAAAGATGATTAGAACGCACACTGCAGGATCATTGCGTAAGAGCGATGTTGGTTCGAAGGTAGTACTTGCGGGCTGGGTTGCAAGACGACGCGATCATGGTGGAGTTGCATTCATAGATTTACGTGACTCATCAGGCGCGGCGCAAGTTGTAATCAATGACGAATCTTTGGCCGGCTCTTTGCGTGCTGAATGGTGTGTACTTATCACGGGAATTGTTCGCATTCGCCCTGCTGGTAATGAGAATTCAAATATTCCAACAGGTGAAATTGAAGTTGTCTGCGAGGAACTTCAAGTTCTCAGCGAAGCAGCGCCACTCCCTTTTCCGGTTGATAGTGGAGACTTGAATACAATTAGCGAAGAAGTTCGCCTTAAGTATCGTTATTTAGATTTACGTCGTGAAGGACCGGCAAAAAATCTTAGACTCCGTTCAAAAGTGACTTCAGTAATCCGTTCAGTTATGGATGAAGAAGATTTCTTAGAAATTGAAACACCTTACCTAACTAGGTCTACACCAGAAGGAGCTCGCGATTTCTTAGTGCCGGTTCGCCTTCAACCTGGCAGCTGGTATGCGCTCCCTCAATCACCACAGTTGTTCAAGCAATTATTGATGGTTGCAGGTATGGAACGTTATTACCAAATTGCGCGATGTTTTAGAGATGAAGATTTCCGCGCAGATCGTCAGCCAGAATTCACACAATTAGATATTGAAATGTCTTTTGTGGACCAAGAAGACATTCTTCATGTAGCAGAACGAATTCTCTCAAGAGTCTTTGAAAAAGTAGCAGATTACAAGATCTCACTACCGATTCCACGTATGACTTATTGGGAGGCGATGCGCCGATACGGTTCAGATAAGCCAGATCTGCGTTTTGCAAATGAACTAGTTGATTGCACAGAGTTTTATGCAGATACGACTTTTAGAGTTTTCCAAGCGGATTATGTTGGCGCAGTCGTAATGCCTGGTGGCGCAGATTCACCAAGGCGCGAGTTAGATGCTTGGCAAGAGTGGGCTAAGGCACGGGGTGCTAAAGGATTGGCCTACATACTTGTCGCAGCCGATGGCACGCTAGGTGGACCAGTAGCCAAGAATTTATCCGAGAAAGAAGCGAATAGCATCGCAACTCACGTGGGGGCAAAGCCCGGAGATGCAATCTTCTTCGCAGCTGGTGATCGCATTTCATCACTTAATCTTCTTGGCGCAGTGCGTTTAGAAATTGGAAAGCGTTGCAATCTAATTGATGAGAAAGCTTGGAATTTCCTCTGGATTGTAGATGCACCTATGTTTGAGCAGATTGATAGTTCTGATTCAAATAGCGGATGGACTGCGGTTCACCATCCATTTACAGGACCTAAACCCGAGTTTGCGGAGTCATTTGATAAAGATCCTGCAAACGCGCTTGCTTATGCTTATGACATAGTTTTGAATGGAAATGAAATTGGTGGCGGATCGATTCGTATTCATGATCGAAAGATGCAAGCTCGCGTCTTCGACACGATTGGTCTGTCAAAAGCTGAAGCAGAAAGTAAGTTTGGTTTCCTACTCGAAGCATTTAATTATGGTCCACCACCACACGGTGGAATTGCACTCGGACTTGATCGACTTTGTGCACTTCTTGCCGGAGCAGAATCAATTCGTGAAGTAATTGCATTCCCTAAAACCGCAAGTGGTGGCGATCATCTCACCGGAGCTCCAACCCCCATTACGGCGCCGCAGCGCAAAGAAGCTGGTGTCGATTTTGTTCCAGAGAAGAAACCTCAGGATTAATGCGCGCTCTGCCAAAACGCTTTGCAATTGCATCGCTTCTGGCATGCTCGTTATTTGTTTTAACTAGTTGTTCGCAATCTCAAATTTACGCCGCCGATAAATCGAGTGGCGTTTATGTTGCTATTCCAAATGGCTGGCACAAAATTTCAAGCGCTGATCTAGGGAAAGCAGAGTCCAAGTCAACTGCGCCAGGCGCAGCTGAAAGATTAGCTAACGTAATTTGGCAAGAGGCTTATACAACTTCAATTAAGACAACTCCAGCTTCGGCTTTGAATCTGAGTTCGCCCGATGGCGCCGTAGTTTATGTTCGAGTCCGAGATTTGAACTATGACGACATGAATTCAATTTCTTATAATGCACTTCGCGATCTGATTCTTCCGCTCAGCACATGGTTGTCGGATCCTACAAAGGCCAATTCGAAATTCGTCTTACACGACGACTATGAAAGAGTTGAGAAGATCGCCAGGGGAGTGCGCACGATTTTCACATTCGCAGACCCAAATGGAATTTCGGAAACTGTTGACCAGACCTCGTTAGTTTCTGATGATCGCTCAAGAATATATATCTTGATTGTGCGAGCTCCTACTAATTATTTCAAAAAGCATGCCAAAGTTCTTCAGGCAATCGGTGATTCATTCACAGTGAGAGGCAACAAATGAGTGAGCAAAGCAGACCTAGAGATACCGATCGCAAGACGCGTATCCACCTAACTTTTTATGATCGCACGAAGTTTTTAATTTTATTTGCGATCGTATTTTTTGTTTTAGCTTGGGCCAGCATGGCAGACAACCCGCTGCTCTCTTTCTCTGACGCACTTACTAGAACAGCCTCCGATAGAAGTTGGCTGTTGATACTTGCTGGTGTAGAAGTGGTCCGCCAATTGCATTTTCTTCTCTCTGAATTATTGGCTCCGTATCATGGAATTTGGTTACGTTACTTCTCATTTATTGATCGTCTTCTTCATAAGTTAAGTGATTGGAATCGCTACCGATTAGGTCGAGTAATCAAATGGTTGCTCTTCGTCGCACTGCTTTCAGTCGTCCTAGGGGCTATCTATAAAGAGACTCCTGTGCGCGCACTCTTCTTTGCACCAAAAGCTTTATGGTCAGCGCTGCCGATGTTGGGACAACTGCTATTTGCAGTTTTCTTTGTAGTAATTCAGTTCGCAGCAATTTTTTGGTTCCTAAGTCGTGGTGGAATGGACACTTATTTTCCAGATGATATTCGGACTAGATTCTCCGATGTCTGGGGCCAAGACCACGTTTTAAATCGCATTCGCGAAAATCTTCTCTTTTTAGAATCACCTGAACTAATTGAAAAACACGGTGGTTATGTTCCTGGCGGAATTCTGCTCTGGGGACCTCCAGGCACCGGCAAAACACTGATGGCTGAATCGATGGCTGGTGAAACCGGAAAGCCTTTCGTTTTTGTCGATCCAGGTGCATTTACCAATATGTTTATGGGCGTTGGAGTCTTGAAAGTTAAATCTCTTTTTCGTAAGTTGCGCAAACTAGCTCTGCGCTATGGCGGGGTAGTCGTTTTCTTTGATGAAGCAGATTCTCTTGGAAATCGTGGAATTAGCACACCAAGCATGTTTAAGAGCCATTTAGAAAATTCAATATTTGCAACACCATGTAACGGCGGAAATTACTTATCTGATCCAGGAAAATCTCTAGTCACTGCAAGCGCAATTTCAAGCAACAAGTTGAGTTCGAAATTTGTTGTTGGAGGAGGTGGAGGAGGTGGCGGTGGTGGAATGGGAACGCTACAAGCTCTGCTAACTGAGCTATCTGGCCTAAAGAAACCTCGTGGCTTTATAAACCGAATAGTTCGTCGCGCTCTTGGTATGCGTCCGAAGAATCCACCTAAGTATCGAATTCTTGTTGTTATGGCTACGAATATGCCAGAAGCTTTGGATGAAGCACTACTTCGCCCAGGCCGAATTGATCGAATGTATAGAGTTGGATATCCAAGCAAAGCAGGTCGCATTAGAACTTATGAAGGTTATTTGGCAAAAGTTTCGCACTCGCTTACTACGGAAGAGATTGATAAGTTAGCAACAATTACGCCATATGCAACAGGTGCAATTATCAAGGACACCATTAACGAAGCACTTATTATGGCAATTAGAAATGGCCGCACATCAATAACTTGGACCGATGTTATAAAAGCAAAGCAATTAAAGGATTTAGGTCCAGCCGAGGATGTTGAATATATTGAACGAGAGCGACATGCGGTAGCGGTTCACGAGGCCTGTCATGGTGTGATGGCATATCTAGTTCGCCAACACATGGCAATTGATTTGGCAACAATCGAGAAGGGATCTGACTACTTAGGTATGGTTGCAAGCATTCCACCTGATGATCAGTTCACAAGATGGCGAACTGAATATGAAGCAGACATTTTGGTTTCAATTGCATCCCTTGCTGGCGAACGAATGTTCTTTGATGGTGATAACTCTTCCGGAGTCTCTGGTGACCTTGAAAGTGCGACAACAATTGCTAGTTTTATGGAAGGTCATTGGGGAATGGGATCCACCATCTCTTCACATGCATCGAATCGTCGTAATGAAGTTGGAGCCCCTGGTGGCAATCGTGGCAAGGAAGATGGCGCGAAAGATTTGCGCATGGCTCTTGGCGATCGCATTGAAAACAATTTGACTTCACTACTTGCGCGCGCTGAAGAAATACTGCAAGAGAATAAATTTAAGGTCCTATCACTCGCGCATGCATTGGAAACACACAAGACCATTTCAGGAGACGATGTAATCGCGGTAATGAATGGGAACACTGGTCCATTGGTTGATGGGCGTCCGTATTTGAAGCAGGAGAATCTTGATGCCATATGGAAATATCATCAGGCCGCTGTGGTCGCTCATAAAAAGCACGAACGACCAGAGGTTTCTATTCCAGTATTTGAAGCCCCGCAAGCGTGACATCAGGTAGGCTTTAGATATGGGTCCAGGTGGAATCGCAACAATAATTGCAGCGCTATCGCTATTGGTTATTGCCGTGGCCATCGGATATGCAGTTGTTCGAGTAGGCAGATTGGTTGATCAAGCTGGTGCCGCAATTACCGATTTAACTGCTGAAGTGACGCCACTTCTTGAAGAAGTAACTTTGACTGTTGAATTGATTAATGGTCCGCTGCAGAGCATCAACAAAGTTACAAAGACCGTCGAGGGTTTAACAACTAAAATTTCGGATTCAACCGAAGGCTTCTTAGATAAGAACAAGATGGCCATGAACGCTGCTGGAGCGTTGCTCGCTGTATCAAAGCTCAAAAAGCAGAGCGATATTAAAGCGAAGAAGGCTAGTAAGTCGAAGCGTAAAGTCGCTGACGAGGAGTTCGAGTAGTCGCGTGAATTCTGCAGAAATCAGATCGCGTTGGCTTAATTTTTTCGAATCAGGAAATAGCCAAGGCCTTAAACATACTGTTGTTCCATCAGCGTCGCTAATTGCTGACGATCCAAACCTTCTGCTTGTAAATGCGGGAATGGTTCCATTTAAGCCATTTTTCTTAGGGGAAGTTACGCCGCCATATCCAAGGGCTACTTCAGTTCAAAAATGTGTTCGAACTTTGGATATTGATGAAGTTGGTAAAACTACTCGTCACGCCTCGTTCTTTCAGATGTGTGGAAATTTCTCTTTCGGAGATTATTTCAAAGAGGGAGCAATAGCACTTGCTTGGGAACTTCTAACTAAACCAATCGCGCAGGGCGGATATGGTTTTCCAGAAGAGAAACTTTGGGTAACTGTTTTCCAGAATGACGATGAAGCTGCAGATATTTGGCATAAAAAAATCGGTGTTCCTAAAGAACGGATCCAGCGCAGAGGCATGGAAGATAATTTCTGGTCAATGGGTGTTCCTGGTCCATGTGGACCATGCTCTGAAATTTATTACGACCGTGGTCCGCAATATGGCCGCGATGGTGGTCCGGTTGCAGATGAGGACCGATATTTAGAAGTTTGGAATTTAGTTTTCATGCAGAATGAACGTGGAGCTGGTGCTGGAAAAGATGATTATCCTATTTTGGGTGAACTTCCAGCAAAGAGTATTGATACTGGCTTAGGTTTAGAGCGAATGGCTGCGCTCTTGCAAGGCGTTGAAAATATTTATGAAATTGATACGACGATGCAGATTCTAAATACTGCTTGCGAACTTACGGGAGTTAAATACGGCGCAAGTGAAAAGAGCGATGTAGCGCTCCGAGTTATCGCTGACCATGCTCGCACTTCGATGATGTTAATTGGCGATGGCGTCTTACCCGGCAACGAGGGTCGTGGCTATGTTTTGCGGCGAATGATGCGCAGAACCATAAGAAATATGCGAATTCTTGGAGCGGGCGATCCAACTTCTCGTGAATTAGTAAATGCTGCTATTGGCGCAATGGGACCTCAGTATCCAGAACTTGTTGAAGGTCGCGAACGGATAACTGCTGTAAGCGTTAATGAAGAAGAATCATTTCTCTCAACACTAAAAAGTGGAACTCAGATATTTGATATCGCAGCCGGTGGTGTTAAAAAATCGAATTCAACAAAATTGGATGGCGATACTGTTTTCAAACTTCATGACACATATGGTTTTCCCTTTGACCTAACGCTAGAAATGGCGTCAGAGCAAGGTCTTTCGGTTGATGAAGATGGTTTTAGACGTCTTATGAAAGAGCAGAAAGATCGCGCTAAAGCCGATGCTCGTGCAAAAAAGACAGGCCACACGGATGTCAGTGAATATCGCAAGATTCTAGATTCCAAAGGCGCTACTTCTTTTACTGGATATGCTGAAACGAGCAGTGAAGCAAAAATTTCAGCAATTATGATCGACGGCAAGAGCGTCAATGAAGCCGATGTAAATAGTGATGTAGAAATTATTTTGGATCGCACACCGTTTTATGCCGAGGGCGGCGGTCAACTACCTGATGGTGGCCTGATCACACTTTCAAATGGCGCAATAGTTGAAATTGATGATGTTCAAACGCCAGTACCTGGTCTCTTTATCCACCGCGGGCAAGTAATTTCTGGTTCCGTTGATTTGAAGAGTTCAGCGCTTGCAACAATCGATATCGAACGTCGCTTAGCGATTTCCAGGGCTCATACCGCAACACATATGGTGCATAAAGCATTTCGTGAAATTCTTGGCGAAACTGCAACACAAGCCGGTTCTGAAAATTCTCCTGGTCGTTTCCGTTTTGATTTCCCAGCAACTGGTGCTGTGCCAGTGGGCGTGCTTGAAGAAGTCGAAGGCCGCGTAAACGCACTTCTCCTCGATAATTTAGCTGTTACGGCAAAAGTAATGACTCAACCTGAGGCTAAAGCTATGGGTGCGATGGCGTTATTTGGGGAAAAGTATGGCGACCAAGTTCGAGTTGTAAGTGTTGGCGATTGGGCACACGAATTGTGCGGGGGAACGCACGTTAAATCTTCCGGCGAATTGGGTGTTATTAAGTTGCTTTCCGAATCATCTATTGGCGCTGGTGTCCGTAGAGTCGAAGCTCTGGTCGGGCGAGATGCATATGGTTTCTTGGCAAAAGAGCACGTTCTTCTAAATTCGCTTACGCAGATTATTAAGGGCGCCAGAGTTGAAGAATTGCCATCAAGAGTCTCTGATTTAATTGAGAAGCTAAAGGGAGCCGAAAAAGAACTTGCAGGTTTTAAGACAGCACAAATTCTCCAAAGCGCGACCGCTTTGCTAAAGAGCACAACAAAGATTGGCTCACTAGAAATTCTTGGCGCAGAACTACAAGCTGGTATTTCTGGTGATGATCTTCGAACGATTGCCCTCGATTTACGTAATCGATTAAGTGATGGTGTCGTAGTACTGGCATCTGCTGGGACAGAACGATCAACAATCGTTGTTGCTTCGAGTCCAGCTGCGATTTCTAAGGGAGTTAAAGCAGGTGCGTTAGTAAAAGCTGGCTCCGAAATTCTTGGTGGTGGCGGAGGTGGCAAGGATGACTTCGCACAAGGTGGCGGAGCAAATCATGCGCTAATTGGTGATGCGATCAATTTTATAATTAAATCAATAGGTCAAACTGCAGGTAATTAAATGAAGCCGGGCAGACGAATCGGTTTTGATTTCGGGGATGTCCGAATTGGTGTCGCAGTATCCGATCAATCAGGGCTACTTGCTTCCCCTTTGGATTTCTTGCCAAATATTTCAGGAGAAGTTAACGAGAAGATCGCAGAATTACTGTCGGTTTACGATCCAATCTATATTGCAATTGGTTTCCCACTTCATCTTTCAGGTAATGAAAGCGCAAAGAGCGAGAGTGTCTCGGGGTTTGCCAGGGAAATTTCCAATTTAACAACAGCTCCTATCTATTTCATTGACGAGCGGATGACTACTGTTTCAGCAAATCGCTCTTTGCGGGAGGCTGGTCACAATTCGAAATCTGCACGCAGTGAAGTTGATTCAGTAGCCGCAGCAGCTATTTTGGAGTCGGCGCTAAATCAAGAACGAATTCAAGGGCAGCCATTGAATAGATTTCATCCATGAAATATCAGAAGAAGAGCGCTGTCGTAACTCTTGTTTTAGCAATTGCACTTTTCGGGTTTTTCAAATTACAGCCATCTAATGATTTTCCTAAGAGCGCGGCAGGCAGTGAGATTGAATTTCGGATTTCTGATGGTGAATTAGGTAGTTCAATCGGTGCGAATTTGGAGAAACTTGGAGTTATCAAGAGTGCGAAAGCATTCATCGAGGAATTCAATTCAAATCCGAAGGCAGCAGGTATTAGCCCGGGTTCGCATCAGATAAACACACATATTCCAGTTAAAGAGGCTATTACCCAACTTCTGGACTCGAAGCGGCTAAATAATTTGGTTGTCGTTCTAGAGGGCTCGACATTTAGTGACGTTCTGCAAACACTTAAGAAGAATGATCATATTTCTAAGAGCAATATAGATTTCAGAAGCGTTGAAGCACTTTATCCAAAATCTACTAAGTCTTTAGAGGGATCTCTTTTCCCAGCGCATTATTCGTTCGAGGCGCAAACTCCACTCGCTATCGCCTTATCTTCAATGGTGAGAAAAGCGAGAGTGGAAAGTCAGGGCAACGGATTGAATAAAGGGTATGACAAATATTCGCCATATCAAGTTCTAACGGTCGCATCCATGGTGCAGATCGAGGGAGATCCAAGTAATTTTTCAAAGGTGGCTCGAGTTATTTACAACAGATTAAAGATTGGAATGGCTCTTCAATTGAATTCAACCGTGCAATATGCCGCTAATTTGCGCGGAAAGATAACTCTCTCTAATAAGGCAACTCAAATTAACTCGCCATACAACACCTATAAACGAGTAGGCCTACCACCAACACCAATATCGAATCCAGGCAACGATGCAATTAAGGCGAGTCTCAACCCGGCGAGCGGGGATTGGCTCTATTTCATTACAGTTGCCCCTGGAGATACCAGATTCACCAAAGATTTCGCGGAATTCTCAAAATGGAATACGCAATTCAATGAAAATGTAGCGGCGGGGAAATTTAGATGATTAGAGCAGGGGTCGCGGGTTCACCGATTTCACATTCACTTTCGCCACGAATTCATCGTAAAGCTTTAGAAATTCTTGGCCTTGAAGGAGAATACGAAGCCTTTGAAGTAGGTCAGAATGAATTCACGGAATTCTTAGCGGCGCATTCAATAGGTGATTGGAATGGATTTTCATTAACAATGCCACTAAAGGAGTCTGCTTTTGGATTGATCGAAAATATAGATCAAGATGCAACTCGAATTAATTCGGTAAATACTATCTATCGTTCTGATTCGAAATGGTGTGGAACTTCGACAGATTACCTAGCCTTTAAGAAACTACTTAAAGTTTCGAAAGATTCAAAAGTCGCAATCATCGGAGCTGGTGGAACTGCAAGAGCGGCTCTGGGTTCACTTGATAGTCGAATTGGTGTGGCAGATGTATTGATACGTAATGAATCAAGAAAAAGCGCTATGTCGAATTCTGCTCCGCATGTAAGGATAAATTTCCTTGAGATGAACGCGCCGCTAGATGGCTATGATTTAGTCGTTCAAACAACCCCTGCCGGCGCTTTCGATCCTTACGTTGACTCAATTGCTAAGCTTTCTGGATCCCTAGTTGAAGCACTTTACAAACCAGCACCAACTAAATTAGCCATGAAATTCTCAGAATTAAATTGCTCAGTTATAACCGGTAAAGAGTTGTTAGTAGAACAAGCCCTCTATCAGATCGAACTTTTCTCAGGCTCATCTATCAACTTTGATGAAATGCGAAGCGCACTTCTTGCAGAGATTTCCGAGCTTTAGCCTTATCCACATCGAGATAATTAAGACTGTTAGAAAGCAATACCCTTGCAAATGTGTTGCGAAGCCTAGAGATAGCTCTCTATCTTTATTTTGCAATTACGATTTCAATTTACGACTGCAAATCTCACCTTATTCGTAATCGTGAACTAGTAAAATTTCTCGCCCTAAGCGCAGCACTCAATATATTTTCAGGCCATTTTCAAGGTTTCGCAATTGCGGCAGCTCTTCTTCCAATAGCTCTTCTAGTGGTATCAATTTTTGGCAACAAGATCGGTTCCGGTGATCTAAAGCTCTATTTAGTTCTAGCAATATGGTGTTGTGATATACAGAGCTGGTTTACCTATTTTGCTTACTCCTGGATATTGGGCGGCATCTATGGCGTTCTTCTTATTTTTCGGGGAAAGGGGCGCCTTCAAAGAATTGCTTTCGCCCCTTTTATTTTTCTCGGTTTTTTACCGGCCATTTAGCGCAAATAGTGTGCGAGTCAAGATGGTTTTCTGCCACAATAGGCTATGTAACTAAGCGCGGTTGTTGCGCCAAATTTATTGAGGAGATAGCCCGTGATTCGATGGTTAACGGCTGGCGAATCGCACGGACCTGCACTTACTGCAATCCTCGAGGGCATGCCAGCGCATATTGAAATAACGAAAGAGATGATTGATGCAGATCTCTCTCGCCGCCGTCTTGGCTTTGGACGTGGTGCTAGACAAAATTTTGAAGCCGATCTGGTCTCCATTCTTGGTGGCGTACGACATGGTGAATCACAAGGTGGACCGATTTCACTTCAAATTGCCAACTCTGAATGGCCAAAGTGGGAGAAGGTTATGTCTCCTGGAATCGTTGATAAGAAAGAATTAAGCGAATTGGCGCGCAATGCACCACTAACTAGACCGCGACCTGGGCATGCTGATTTAGTTGGAATGCAGAAATATGACTTTGACGATGCAAGGCCTATTTTGGAACGTGCAAGCGCTCGAGAAACCGCAGCCAGAGTTGCACTCGGAGCAATAGCTCGCGCATTTTTAGAACAAAGTGTTGGAATTAAAATCATGAGCCATGTTCTTTCGATCGGCAGCGCCACTGCTGGCGTTGATTACAAATTGCCTCAATTTGAAGAGAAAGCTGCAATCGATTCTGATCCAGTTCGCGCAGCTGACAAAAAACTAAGCGAAGCAATGGTTGCAGAGATTGAGGCTGCACATAAGGATGGCGATACTTTAGGTGGGGTAGTAGAAGTATTGGCATTCGGAGTTCCAGTAGGGCTTGGATCTCATGCACATTGGGATCGTCGCTTGGACTCGAAACTTGCTGGCGCACTAATGGGAATTCAAGCTATTAAAGGCGTAGAAATTGGCGACGGATTTGAATCAGCAAAGCGTCGCGGATCGAAAGCCCACGACGAAATAGAAAAAGATGCTTCAGGAAAAATTGTTCGCCGAACAGATCGAGCAGGTGGAACTGAAGGTGGTATGACTAACGGTGAAATCCTGCGTGTAAGAGCAGCGATGAAACCAATATCTACCGTGCCGAAAGCGCTCGACACAATCGACACAGCCACTGGCGCCGCTGCGAAAGCAATCAATCAGAGATCTGATGTTTGCGCTGTACCAGCTGCCGGAATTGTTGCTGAAGCTATGGTCGCTCTAGTTCTTGCTGATGCAGTTTTAGAAAAATTCGGCGGAGATAGCGTTGCTCAGGTAACTCGAAACTACAAAGCATTTATCGAAAATCTGGAAATCGTCTAATGCCAAGGGCGGTTCTAATTGGCCCGCCAGGAGCGGGAAAATCTTCAGTTGGCAGGCAGTTAGCAAAGATTCTTGAATGTGAAATTCTAGATACTGATTTAGAGATAGAAAAGAAGTCAGGAAAGAAGATTGCAGAAATTTTTACAGAAGATGGTGAACCAGCGTTCCGTGCGTTAGAGCGAGAAGTTGTCTTAGCTGCGCTTACTACGGCTTCTGGAGTTGTAGCACTTGGTGGCGGTTCTATTCTTGATAATGAAGTGGCAGATTACTTAAGCAAAAGTTCGATTCCGATTGCTTATTTAGAAGTATCTATTTCCCAAGCTGCTCCTCGTGTTGGTTTTAATAAAGAACGTCCACTGCTTGCGCTCAACCCAAGACAACAATGGATGTCACTGATGGAAAAACGTCGGCCAATTTATGAATCGCTTGCAACCTTTAAAGTTGCAACTGATAATCGCAAGCCTGCGGAAGTTGCACAAGAAATTGCTAGCTCGATTGGAGCGAAGTAATGGAGTCGATAAAGATCAGTGCCGAACATGAATACGAGATATTTTTTGTTGATGACTGGAGAAGTGAATTAGCAAAGATTTCGGATTCTTACGAGAAGGTATTAGCCCTAATCCCGCAATCCCTCTATAGCCTCTTTGAAATTTCGAAGATGAAGTTAGAGAACGTGCAATTCTTAGCTACCCCTGAAGGTGAAGCCGCAAAGAGCCAAGAATTCTTGGCTAAAGTCTGGCTTGAATGCGGGAATTTCGGATTAACAAGAAGTGATTGCATCGTGGGAATCGGTGGTGGATCCACAACTGACTTAGCTGGATTCGCTGCCGCATCTTGGTTGCGCGGTATTAATTGGTATGCAATACCAACTTCATTGGCTGGAATGGTTGATGCAGCAATTGGCGGCAAAACTGGAATCAATAGCGGACATGGTAAAAATTTGATTGGAGCTTTCCATTCACCAAAGGGTGTATATATTGATTTAGAATTCTTAACGTCACTAAGTGAGCGAGATATCAATGCTGGCATGGCAGAGGTATTGAAGGCTGGCTTTATCTCGGATTCGAAAATTTTAGATTTAGCTCAAGATGCGAAATCCAATATTGCAGAGTTGATTTGGCGGGGAGTGAAGGTAAAAGCTGAAGTAGTTAGCGCAGATTTCAAAGAGAGCAAACTGCGAGAAGCCCTTAATTATGGACACACTCTCGGACATGCAATTGAAAAGAATGAAGAGTACAACTTGCGCCATGGTGAAGCGGTTGCGATTGGTTTAGTGTTCGCCGCCGAATTGAGCAATATCACTGGAAATTTGGCGACTGAGATTGTGACCAAACATCGTGAGCTATTAGCATCTTTCAATCTACCTATTACTTACAAGCAAGGGGAGTTTGTCCGACTTGTGGAATTGATGGCCGGTGACAAGAAGAGCAGAGGCTCAAAGCTCAGATTTATTGGGTTATCGCAAATTGGAAAAGTTATCTGGTTAGAGTCAGTAACATCCGACCAACTAAAGCAGGCTTATGAGAGAATTTCTTCATGAAAATATTAGTTCTCAATGGTCCTAATTTGGGGCGACTAGATCTTCGAGATTCAAAGATTTATGGAGATATAGATTTTGCAGGTCTAACGAATTTCATCATCAAAAGTGGGGAAGAATTGGCTCTAACTTGTGATGTTAGGCAGAGCGATAGCGAAGTAGAAATAATTTCGTGGTTGCATGAAGCAGCAGATAAGAACCTTCCTGTCATTATCAATCCAGCAGCTTTCACGCATTACTCATATGCGATTAGAGATGCGGCCGACATGGTCACCGGACCGCTAATTGAAGTGCACTTATCTAACCCAATGTCTCGTGAAGAATTCCGTCATACCTCAGTAATCTCTGGTGTTGCGGATGGGACTATCGCTGGTTTTGGTCCAAATTCATATCGGTTGGCGCTAATTGCCATCAGCGATTTAATGAAGGCTGCTAAGTAACTCGGATTTTTCTAGGGTATTCTTGGCCACTTACGGCGGCCGCAAATCGCAGGTTAGCTTTTTCTTGAAATGGAACTTTGATTATGGCAACAACAAATGATCTCAAAAATGGCATGACTCTAGATATTGAAGGTCAATTGTGGAACGTCGTTGAGTTTCAACATGTGAAACCAGGTAAGGGACCAGCATTCGTTAGAACCAAGCTGAAGTCAGTTACAACTGGCAAAGTTATCGATCGCACTCTTAATGCCGGAGTAAAGGTCGACGTCGCAGTTCTTGAAAAGCGCGACATGACTTTCCTTTATCGAGATGGCGATGACTTTGTTTTTATGGATCAAAAAACTTTCGACCAGATGAATATCAGCGCCGCAATTGTTGGAGATAGCGCCGATTACATGTTGGAAAATTGCGAGGCCAACGTTGCAATTCACGAGGGTAATCCACTTTATATAGACCTTCCTGCATCGGTAGAGCTTACGATTACTTATACCGAACCTGGATTGCAAGGAGATCGTTCATCTGGTGGCACCAAACCAGCAACTTTGGAGACCGGGATCACTGTTCAAGTTCCACTCTTCATCAAACAAGATGAGAAAGTTTTGGTTGATACTCGCACTGGAGCTTATCTAGGTCGAGCAAACTAGTGAGCGCACGCCGCAAGGCGCGCAAGCGTGCTTTAGATTTTCTATACGAAGCTGATATTCGTGGTGCTAGCGCTTTAGATTTACTTGCATCTCGCCCAGCCGAAGAACTTTCCCAAGGAGATTATGTAGGGCAGTTACTGCATGGGGTAGAAGAGCATCGCCTAAAAATTGATGAATTAATTACGACATATGCCCAAGGTTGGGATATGGATCGAATGCCGGCTATAGATCGAAATATTTTGCGAATCGCACTACTAGAAATACTGTGGCTAGAAGGTTTAGATGATCAGATTGCGATCTCGGAAGCTGTTGAAATTGCGACCGAACTTTCAACTGATGATTCAGCAAAATATATAAATGGTGTGCTCGGTCGCATTGTTATTTTAAAGCCATCATTTGCACTTTAGCGCTTAACTAATAACAATCTATTAGCGGCAAGAAATTCATATGCCCCATTTTCATCCTTATTGATTAATAGTCCGATGGTTCCGAGGTCACTATTTCTTATGGATAAAACCTCGCCATTCCAATCACGCCTCCTGGCGCAAATCAAGGTTGCAAAATTTCTGATTGCCTCAAGTTCGGGAAGATAGGGGTTGGGATTACTTGTCGCTCTAATATCTAAAGTTATTTTGCCGCCCAGACTAGAGCTTTCTACCTTGGCTATACCTAGAAGTTGCTCCAGCGGGACTTGGTAGAAATTGGCGAGTGAAACTGCTTTCTTCACCGAAAGCGCTCGATCGCAGCGTTCATAAGAGCCGATAACGACGGCTTTCCAAATTCCATTTGATTTAATCTCGACCTCCATAAGTGTTAGGCCCTTGGCTTTCCTTACAGCCTTTATAGAAGCTGCGATTTCTTCAATTGAACGTTCTGGAATATTTAGCATGTAGTGAGGATAGGCAGCGAGAGTCGCAGATGGATTTGTCTATCCACAGGTGGTATCTTTTCCCCGCCCGAGAGGCAAGAAAGTCCTTTAACGATCCGTCCAGAGAGGCGGCGAAGGAGAAAAAATGGCTACAGTCCTGGATGCTGGCGAAATTGGCCGAGCACTTAAGCGAATTGCTCACGAAATTATTGAGCACAACCATGGTTTAGAGAACGTAGTTTTACTTGGGATTCCAACGCGTGGCGCCTTTCTAGGTGAACGCATCGCTGATTTTCTAAGCGAAATAGCAGGCCCGGTGCCAGTAGGAACTCTCGATATTACTTTGCATAGAGATGACCTTCGATTGCGTCCTCCAAGACCGTTGCTTCCAACAAATATCCCTATGGGCGGCATTGAAGGAAAAGATGTAGTTCTAGTTGATGACGTTCTCTTCAGCGGTCGAACTATTCGAGCAGCGTTAGATGCACTTGGTGAGATCGGTAGGCCAAGAACGGTACAGCTTGCAGTTTTAGTCGATAGAGGACACCGCGAGCTTCCGATACGCGCTGACTATGTTGGCAAAAATATACCAACCTCTTCAACCGAGTCGGTGCGAGTCCATCTATCTGAAATAGATGGCAGCGATAGCGTGGAAATAATGGCAGGTGCATGATGGAGAAGCACCTACTATCAATAAATGATTTATCGGCAAGTGAAGCAATACAGATTCTAAATACAGCCAGCGAACTTTCAAAGATTTCTGATGGCCCGATGAAGAAGTTGCCAACTCTTCGCGGTCGCACCGTTGTAAATCTCTTCTTCGAGGATTCAACTCGTACTCGTATTTCTTTCGAGTCTGCTGCAAAGAGATTGTCTGCGGATGTAATCAATTTTTCAGCTAAGGGTTCAAGCGTAAGCAAAGGCGAATCGCTAAAAGATACGGCTCAAACCCTGCAAGCCATGGGGGCCGATGCTGTGGTTATTCGACATGGCGCTTCCGGAGCTGCACAGAGGCTTGCTGATTCGGGTTGGATCAGTGCATCGGTTATTAATGCTGGGGATGGAACTCACGAACATCCAACTCAGGCGCTGCTAGATGCCTACACAATACGAAGTAAATTTCCTGATTTAAAAGATAATTTCAATGGCCTCAAAGTTGCGATAGTTGGCGACATCCTGCACTCACGAGTAGCTAGAAGTAACGTGCTCTTGCTTTCGAAATTGGGCGCCAAAATAACTTTAGTAGCTCCGCCTACTTTGATACCTGTTGGAGTTACCGATTGGGATGTCGATGTGAGCTACGACTTGGATAGCGCAATATTGAATGCGGATGTTGTCATGATGTTACGAATTCAGTCTGAGCGAATGGCTGCTTCATTTTTTCCATCCGAACGCGAATATTCTCGGGGATATGGCCTTGATCTAGCGCGATTAAATTCTTTAAAGGATTCTACAATCGTGATGCACCCAGGCCCGATGAATCGTGGCTTGGAGATTTCTGCAGAGAGCGCTGACTCACACAAATCAGTAGTTCTTGCGCAGGTTTCAAATGGTGTTCTAGTTCGTATGGCAGTGTTATATCAATTACTTGGTGGCGCAGCGCTTACCGGAGAGGTCGGTGCTTAAGTGAAATACACAATTAAGAACGCTCGCATGTTGGATGATGCAATTGTTGACATTGAAATTGCTAATGGAGTTATAGCAAATATTGGAAAAGAGATAAGTGCTGGCGAGATCGTTGATGCGCAAAAGTCTCTAGTCATTCCAGGACTTGTAGATCTACATACGCATTTGCGAGAACCGGGTCGTGAAGACTCAGAAACCGTAGCAACTGGAAGCGCGGCTGCTGCTAAAGGTGGCTTTACTGCTATTTCAGCTATGGCAAATACTTTTCCAGTTGCTGACACTGCTGGAGTAGTAGAGCAAGTATTTAGACTTGGACAAGAAGCTGGCCTATGCGATGTATTCCCAATCGGCGCAGTGACTGCCGGACTTGAGGGTAAGAAACTCGCTGAACTTGGGGCAATGGCAAATTCAAAAGCACAGGTAAGAATATTTAGCGATGATGGTAAATGCGTTTCAGATCCGCTTTTGATGCGTCGCGCTCTGGAATATGTAAAAACATTTAACGGAATTATCGCGCAGCATGCCCAAGAACCAGCTCTCACTGTAGGTTCGCAAATGAATGAAGGTCTAGTTTCCTCGAAGTTAGGTTTAACAGGCTGGCCAGCAGTCGCAGAAGAAGCGATAATTGCACGCGATATTCTTCTGGCAGAACATGTTGGAAGCCGTCTTCATATTTGTCATCTGACAACAGCGGGTGGCGTCGATTTAGTACGGTTTGCGAAATCACGCGGAATTAACGTTACTGCTGAAGTGACCCCTCATCATCTTCTGTTAACTGATGAGTTGGTTAGTAATTACGATCCAGTCTTCAAAGTTAATCCACCTCTTCGCACTGAAAAAGATGTTATGGCGTTACGAAAAGGCTTAGCCGATGGAACGATCGATATTGTTGGCACAGACCATGCTCCTCATCCAACAGAAGATAAAGATTGTGAATGGCAAAGTGCAGCGTTTGGAATGGTTGGGCTTGAAACTGCACTATCGGTCGTAGTCAAAGCGATGATTGAAACCGAGCTAATGAGCTGGGAGACCTTGGTTGAGCGAATGTCGATTGCGCCTGCAAAAATTGCAGGTTACGCCAAACACGGTCAGATTGTGGCGAAAGGCTCACCCGCAAATCTCGCAATTATCGATACTTCGGCGACATGGATTGTCGACCGTAATACACTCGCTTCAAAGAGCAAGAACACTCCTTTTGCCGGCATGACAATGCCTGCACAAGTTCGCCACACCTTTCTCAACGGTGATCTTGTTTTGAAGAATGGGCAAATTGTTTCGAAAATGAATGGGGGAAGCAATTGAGTAAGGCTTACCTCGTCCTTGATGATGGTTCAATTTTTGAAGGAGAAAGTTGGGCTCTCGAAGGCGAAACTTTTGGGGAAGCAGTATTTTCAACTGGAATGACTGGTTACCAGGAAACCCTTACCGATCCTTCGTATCACAAGCAAGTTGTAATCATGACTGCGCCACATATTGGTAATACTGGAATGAATAGTACGGATGAAGAGTCATCGAAAATTTGGGTGAGTGGATTTGTTGTTCGAAATCCATCTCCTGTTGTAAGCAATTGGCGTGCGACTAGAAGTTTAGAAGACGATCTAATTTCCAACGGTGTCGTCGGAATTCGTGGTGTGGACACCCGCGCGATCACTCGACATTTGCGCGATCTTGGCTCCATGCGAGTTGGAATATTTTCGAACACGCAATTATCGCGTGAAGAGATGGTTATAAAAGTTCGAAAGTTGCCACAGATGGCTGGTTCGTTTTTGGCGGATGATGTTTCTACAAAATCTACATATGTGGTTCCAGCAATTGGTGAAAAACGCTTCAAAGTGGTTGCACTTGATATGGGTATAAAAGCAGCGACTCCACGTTCAATGTCGGAGCGTGGAATAGAAGTGCATGTAGTGCCATCACGAATAACTTTCGAAGAGATTGTTGCCATGAAGCCAGATGGTGTCTTTCTTTCAAATGGTCCTGGTGATCCCGCAACTATGGTCGATATGGTTTCTTTGGTTCGTGAAGTTCTTGCAGCCAAAATCCCACTCTTTGGAATCTGCTTCGGACATCAAATAATCGGGCGAGCACTCGGCTTTGAAACTTATAAGTTACCTTTTGGGCATCGCGGAATTAATCAACCAGTGAAGAATCTGCGTAGTGGAGTTGTTGAAATTACAGCTCACAACCATGGTTTTGCTGTTGCAGCGCCAGTTGAAGGAAATTTCAATACTATCTATGGTGCCGGTTTTGTTAGTCACGTTTGCTTAAATGACGGAGTGGTTGAAGGCCTAGAACTTCTCGAGACACCGGCTTTCAGCGTTCAATATCATCCAGAAGCTGCTGCAGGCCCGCACGATGCGAGCTATCTATTTGATCAATTTGTAACACTAATGGCGAATGCGAGTGTTGCTAATGCCTAAAGATAATTCAATTGAAAGCGTTCTTGTAATAGGAAGTGGTCCGATTGTTATTGGCCAGGCTTGTGAATTCGATTATTCTGGAACTCAAGCTTGCCGCGTACTTAGAAGTGAAGGCATTCGAGTTATTCTTATAAATTCAAATCCTGCAACAATTATGACTGACCCGGAATTTGCTGATGCAACTTATATCGAACCGATAACACCTGAGATTATTGAACAGATAATAGTAAAAGAAAAGCCAACAGCAATACTCGCAACATTGGGCGGACAAACAGCGCTAAATGCTGCCATGCAACTCTATGAACGTGGTTCGTTAGAGCGGCTTGGCGTTAAATTGATCGGTGCAGATATTCCAGCAATAAAGCGCGGCGAAGATCGGGAAACCTTTAAGGAAATCGTCGAGAAAATTGGCGGTTCATCTGCGAAATCAATCATTGCTCATACGATGGCAGAATGCATTGCAGCTGCTGCCGAACTTAAGTATCCAGTTGTAGTTCGACCTTCTTTCACAATGGGCGGACTTGGTTCTGGTATTGCGCACAATCAAAGTGATCTTGAATTGATAGCTGGGGCGGGGCTTCGCCATAGTCCAACAACCGAAGTTTTGTTAGAGGAATCTATAATTGGGTGGAAAGAGTTTGAACTCGAAGTTATGCGAGATCACAAAGATAACGTTGTGATTGTTTGCAGCATTGAAAATATTGACCCGATGGGGGTTCATACTGGTGATTCAATCACTGTCGCTCCTGCGTTAACACTTACTGATGTGGAATATCAGAAACTTCGGGATCTATCTATCGACATCATACGTGAAGTAGGCGTTGCAACTGGTGGATGTAATATTCAATTCGCGGTTAATCCGGCAGATGGCCGAATTATAGTTATTGAAATGAACCCTCGCGTTTCAAGATCTTCCGCACTTGCATCCAAGGCAACTGGTTTTCCAATTGCTAAAATAGCTACAAAGTTAGCCATTGGTTACACTTTGGATGAAATTCAAAACGATATTACTAAATCCACACCAGCTTCTTTCGAGCCAACCCTCGATTACATTGTTGTTAAGGTCCCTCGTTTCGCCTTTGAGAAATTCCCAGAAGCTGACACAAAGCTGACAACAACAATGAAGAGTGTTGGCGAAGCGATGGCAATTGGAAGATCTTTCCCGGAAGCGCTCCAGAAAGCTCTTCGTTCTGTTGAGAAAAAAGGTACAAGTTTTCATTGGAATACTTCCGGCGTCACTAAGGAATATCTGCTTTCAGCTATGTCTATTCCAACGGAGCATCGTCTGCAACAGATTCAGCTCGGGCTATATCTCGGTCTGAATATGCAAGAAGTGTTTGACGCAACAAAGGTAGATCCTTGGTTTCTCACACAAATTGTTGAAATAAATGAGGTAGCAAGTGCAATTAAGAATGAGAGTCCACTATCGGATGAACTTCTGCGTAAAGCGAAAACTTATGGATTTTCAGATCAACAAATTGCTGAGCTAACGAATCAAAGTAGCTCTGATGTAATGGCAACACGTCATAGAATTGGCTTGCGGCCAGTTTATAAAACGGTTGATACCTGTGCTGCAGAGTTTGAAGCGCACACGCCATATCACTATTCGAGTTATGACTTGGAGACTGAAGTTGTAGCGCGGACAAAGCCTGCCGTTATTATTCTTGGAAGTGGCCCAAACCGAATTGGTCAAGGTGTGGAATTCGATTATTCATGTGTTCATGCTGCATTTGCACTTAAGGATGCAGGCTTTGAAACGATAATGATTAATTGCAATCCGGAGACTGTTTCTACTGATTACGATACTTCAGACCGGCTTTATTTCGAACCTTTAACTCTTGAAGATGTTCTAGAAGTTATTCGGGCAGAAGAAAACGCGGGACCCGTAATTGGTGTAATTGCCCAACTAGGAGGACAGACACCACTTGGCTTAGCAAGAGGCTTACAAGAAGCTGGAGTCAAAATTTTAGGAACCTCGCCTGATGCAATCGATATGGCAGAAGATCGTGGCCAATTCGGTGAATTGCTAAATGTTAACTCTCTCATCGCGCCAACATTTGGAATGGCGAACACTTTCGATGAAGCTGTAGAAATTGCGCATCGAATAACTTACCCAGTTCTTGTTCGACCATCATTCGTATTAGGTGGTCGTGGCATGGAAATTGTCTACGACGATGAATCACTTGCAGAGTTCATACGAAAGGCAACTGAAATCACTCCGAATCATCCAGTTTTAATTGATAAATTTTTAGATGATGCTATCGAGATTGATGTTGACGCGCTTTTTGATGGGGAAGAGCTTTATCTTGCAGGTGTAATGGAACATATTGAAGAGGCAGGCGTGCATTCTGGAGATTCAGCTTGCGTGTTACCGAGCTATTCAATTAGTTCAGCTTTAGCTAGTGAGATCCGAGTTGCAACAATGAAGCTGGCAAGAGGTATCGGAGTTCGAGGTTTAATTAATATTCAGTTTGCGGTTGCAAATAACGGATCTCCCAATGAAAAGCTCTATGTATTGGAAGCAAATCCAAGAGCATCAAGAACGGTGCCATTTGTAAGCAAGGCAACGGGGAATCCTCTGGCAAAGTGTGCTGCTCTAATATCCACCGGAAAAACGATCGCAGAATTGCGTATTGGTGGTTTTCTGCCAAATCTCGGAGACGGAGTTCCTAAGGGAATCTCGGTAAAGGAAGCGGTTCTTCCTTGGAATCGATTCCGCAGAAATGACGGAACCGGCGTTGATTCAGTACTTGGTCCAGAGATGCGTTCAACTGGCGAAGTTATGGGAATAGCAAGAACATTTGGTGAAGCTTATGCAAAGAGCCAGACTGCCGCATTTGGCGCGCTGCCATTAAGTGGTGCGGTCTTCTTGTCGCTCTCAGAGCGCGATAAGCAATCCGCGCTTTATCCTGCGCGGATATTGAATGATCTAGGATTCAAAATTTTTACTACACAAGGAACCCATGATTATTTAGCTAGCAATGGAGTTCAATCGGAGTTAGTTAGAAAACATTCACAAGGTCGTGGCCCACAAGGTGAATTCACTGCCGTTGATTTAATAACGGAGGGCGTCGTAGGTTTAGTGATAAATACTCCTCTTGGCAGAGGAACTCGGTTAGATGGCTGGATGATTAGAACTGCAGCAATCCAACGTGGAGTCCCATGCATTACAACTATCGCTGGTTTCAAGGCGGCAGTGGCCGGCATCTCTGATCTTCAAGGAAAAAGTTTTGGAATTAATTCGATTCAAGAGTGGTTGGCGACCGCCGAATGATGGGAATCAATAAGAACGCCGTTCAAGTTATGGCTGAAATCGTAAGCAATAAGAAAGTTGGCGCGTATAACCATATTGTTTTCTCGGTAGGCGATATAGCAAATCACGCTAAGCCGGGAAATTTTGTTGCTATTGCAGTGGGCGGAGCTAATAGTGCAATGGTTCTGCGTAGAGCTTTCGCTATCTACCGAACTTTTGATAAAGGAAATAGCGGAGGATTGCTAGAAATAGTTGTGGCACCTCATGGCGCCGGTAGTACATGGTTAACTAACCAAGCTCCGGGATTCAAAGTTGATTTGATCGCACCACTAGGAACGGCATTCGGAATTCCCACGCAACCAGTTCGAGCACTTCTAGTTGGGGGCGGATATGGAAGTGCACCGCTATTTGGTTTGTCTGAAGTCCTAAAGAATCGGGGCTGCAGAGTGGACATGGTTCTTGGAGCAAGCACTGCTATGAAGATATATGCACCATTGGATGGAAAACGTTCTGTTAATAGCCTAACTATTGTCACCGAAGATGGAACAACAGGTTTAACTGGAAAAGTTACCGATGTTCTTGGTGACATTATTGAAACTAATGAAATAGACATTATTTATTCTTGTGGACCTATGGGGATGTTGGAAGCAATTAATCAAATATCTTCTAATTTTGGCGTTGTGCATCAATGCGCAATCGAAGAATCCATGGCCTGCGGGATTGGTGTCTGCATGACCTGCGTTCTTCCAATCAAAGGCGAAGATGGCGTTGTTCGCATGCTTAGATCATGTATCGATGGGCCGGTAGTAGATGGTGACACTGTGATTTGGAATTCTAAGAGAACGATCCCAGATGGAACTTGGGGCGCTCACTGATGTTTAACTTCGAAACTAGTCTTGGTCAAGCTTCCTTTGCGAATCCAATTTTCACTGCGAGCGGCTGTGCGGGTTCTGGACGCGAGTTAAGTCAATTCTTTGAGTTGACCGAATTGGGGGCAGTCGTAACTAAATCAATTATGTTAAAGCCACGATCAGGACGGGCAACTCCACGTATGGCTGAAACTCCTAGTGGCATGCTCAACTCAATTGGATTACAAGGACCTGGTATAGATATTTTCTTAGAGAAAGATATTCCGTGGTTGCGAGATCAAGGTGCAAATATTGTTGTAAGCATTGCAGGGGAAAGCGTTGAAGATTATGCAGTTCTAGCTCGCAAACTTAGATCTGTATCTGGGATCTCAGCTCTTGAAGTAAATATCTCATGTCCAAATGTTGAAAACCGTGGCCAAGTTTTTGCCTGTCATCCAGAGACAGCTCGTGCGGCAATCGAAGCTGTTCGCAGAAATATTGGCGGCGAACTTCCTATCATCGCGAAATTGACTCCAGATGTAACTAGCATCGCAATGATCGCGGAGGAAGTTGTTGCAGCGGGGGCTGACGCCTTAGCTCTGATTAATACTGTTCTGGGAATGGTTATCGATACAAACACAATGAGACCTAAATTGGCAGGCAAAACAGGTGGACTCTCTGGCCCAGCAATAAGGCCGGTGGCTGTGCGTGCGATTTATCAAGTTCATGAAGCAATGCCGCAGGTAAAAATTCTAGGAATGGGTGGCGTCGCAACGGGCCGGGATGCCTTCGAATTAATCCTTGCTGGTGCATCTGCAGTCTCTATTGGTACAGCAACTTTTGGAAATCCAACTGCTGTAATGAAAATTAAGGAAGAATTGAAGGCAGGGCTAATAGCTCACGGCTTCGATTCCCTGAAAGAAGCGGTTGGCTACGCTCATAGAGTTGAGGGGAATTTATAGTGCCAAAATCACCAATCATTCTTGCCCTTGATACTAAAGATTTAGATGTTGCGAAGAGCTGGATAAGTGCTACAAATGAGTCGATTGATATTTATAAAATTGGCTTAGAATTTTTCTTGAAATTTGGGGCGGCCGGATTAAAGGAACTGCGGAATAGTGGAGATTTTGCAGTATTTCTCGATTTAAAGCTTCACGATATTCCCAATACCGTCGCAGGTGCCGTCGCATCAGTTGCTGATTTGAACCCTAAATTTCTAACAATTCATGCGAGCGGCGGCGCAGCGATGATCAAAGCAGCTGCGGATAGTGGGCCAGAAATTTCGATCACAGCGGTAACTATTCTTACTTCATTGACTGAAAGCGACGTTACTGAAATCGGCTTTTCTAAAGATGCCAAAACAAGTGCGATTAATCTTGCAAAGCTAGCCGCTGAAAATGGAGCCCGCTCGATTGTCTGTTCACCCTTTGAAGCGGCAGCAATTCGCAGCGCCATTGGGGCTCATATCGAAATCATTACTCCTGGAGTCCGACCAATTGGTGGCGATGTTGGCGATCAAAAGCGAGTTATGACTCCTGAAGAAGCAATTAGCGCTGGCGCTAATTATCTAGTTATTGGACGCCCGATAACAGATTTGGCAAGGCAATCGCTCTCTGCAATGTCATCGGGCGCTGCAAAAATTCTTGCTAGCCTTCAATAAATATGGCTAACTTTCCGCCAAAGCTCTCCAGAGAAGCGCTAGCCGCAGCTGGGGAGAAGGCGATCGCATCTAGACGTGAACGTGCTTTGGTAAAGAAGATGTTAGCTGATGGCTCGCTCAATATTTTCGAGGCAATAAATGACGCCCGCGATTCAATTCAAAGAATGCGAGTTCGCGACCTATTGGATGCAGCTCCGGGAATCGGAGAACGAAGAGCCTTTACAATTATGGAGAAGGCGGGCATATCTCATTCGCGTAGAATTGCGGGACTGGGGGCACACCAATTACGCAAACTACGAGATGAGATGATTTTGAATAAAGTTCCGATTAATGAAGGAACCCTAATTGTTATGTCTGGCCCCGGCGGTGTTGGAAAGAGCACGATTACTTCTCACCTTAGAAATCATCCATCTGTTTTAGTTTCTGTTTCGGTCACCACTCGTGAGCCACGAGAAAATGAAATTGATGGCCGCGATTATCATTTTATTACTGAAGAAAAATTCGATCAGATGATTGCGCGAAATGAATTTCTCGAATGGGCCGAGTTTGCAGGTGCGAGATATGGAACGCTGCGAAAGAGTGTTGAAGATGGAAGATCAATAGGAAAACATGTTCTTCTGGAAATTGAAATCGCTGGCGCTAGGCAGATTCGCAAGGCTGAGCCCGAGGCTCTTCTAGTTTTTATCTCACCGCCTTCTTGGGAAGATTTAGTAGAGCGCCTAACCTCCCGTGGAACAGACTCGCCTGAGCGAAGAGCAGCCCGATTGGCCTTAGCGGAAGAAGAGATGGCTTGTGCAAGTGAATTCGATGAAGTTCTCGTAAATCACCGGGTCGAAGATGTAGCCGCAACACTGCTATCCTTGGCCTCTTCGAGGAGCAAATAGCCTCCAATATTTAGATAACCAGAAGTTCAAGATTTCAGGAAGGCTCGTTATGACAACAATGGATGGCATTACTAACCCACCAATCGATCAATTGCTTGATGCTGCTGGTTCAAAATACAGTTTGGTTCTATACGCGGCTAAGCGCGCGCGCCAAATCAATGCATATTATTCACAACTAGGCGAAGGCCTTCTTGAATATGTAGGGCCGCTAGTCGAGACCTATGTTCACGAGAAGCCACTTTCAATTGCGCTTCGTGAAATCAACGAAGGATTATTGACTATCGAAAATCTGGAGCCAGTGGCACCAGAGGCAAGTCCTGCTGAATAATTTTTTATCCTAGAAAATATCAATCTCCATGACACTCCAAGGTCGAGAACTTATTCTTGGCGTTGGTGGCGGAATCTCAGCTTATAAATCTGCCGACCTTCTGCGCAGGCTTCAAGATCTAGGCTTTGGCGTAACTGTTATACCAACTCGGTCTAGTTTAAATTTTGTTGGAACTTCAACTTGGGAAGCACTATCGGGTCGAAGCGTAAATCCAAGTCTCTGGAACAATGTTCACGAGGTCCCTCATATCAAAGCCGCAAGATCTGCAAACATAATTGTTGTTGCACCTGCGACGGCGGATCTTCTAGCGAAAATTGCAAATGGTATTTGTGATGACTTATTGACAAACACTATAAGCGCTAGCAAAAGCCCAATAGTTTTGGTTCCAGCCATGCATCCTGAAATGTGGCTGAATCACGCAACCGTAGCTAACGTAGAAAGATTGCGAAGTCGTGGTTTTTTGGTAATTGAACCTGATGAAGGTCGAATGACGGGTGATGATTTTGGTGTTGGAAGATATCCGGAAGTCTCAAGGATTGTCTCCGAAATATCGAAATTTGCTGAACTAAATTCTGATCTTCTTGGAAAGAAAATACTAGTAACTGCAGGTGGCACACGAGAAGCAATTGATCCCGTGAGATTTATCGGCAATATTTCAAGTGGCAAACAGGGCTATGCCCTAGCTAAAGCCGCGAGAAATAGGGGAGCAGAAGTTGTTTTAATCGCGGCGAATACGAACCTTCCACCTATTGATGGCATCAGAACGATTAACGTTGTCAGCGCGTTGGATATGCAACGTGAGCTTGCAGTGGAGTTCGAGAAATGCGACGCGATATTCATGACAGCTGCTGTTGCTGACGCAAAACCCAAAGAACGTAATACCGAGAAAATTAAGAAGATTAATTTAGATAAAATTGAGTTAGAAGAGAATCCAGATCTATTAGTTGAAATAGCAAAAAGAGCGAAGGCCGAACAAGTCCTAGTTGCTTTCGCAGCTGAAACCGGAGAAGTTGATCTAGGTGCGGCAACCGAAAAACTCAGAAGAAAAGGCGCTGCACTTCTATATTTGAATAATGTAAGTGGTGGCGCGATTTTTGGGTCGGATAGAACCAGCGGTTATATTTTGGATGCTAATGGGTTGCAAATTCATTGTCCAGATCAAGATAAAGACACGCTCGCTGATCTACTGTTAGATCAAGCCCGAATTAAGTTAGGCTAAACCAATGACAAAACGACTCTTTACTTCTGAATCAGTTACCGAAGGCCATCCAGACAAGATGGCAGATCAAATTTCGGATGCAATTCTCGATTCACTGTTGTCTCAAGATGCTAAGAGCCGCGTCGCAGTAGAAACACTCATCACTACAGGACAAGTTCACGTAGCTGGAGAAGTTACAACAGATGGCTATGCAGATGTAATGTCGATAGTTCGCGATACTGTTTTGAATATTGGTTATGACTCTTCTGAAAAAGGTTTTGATGGCAATTCCTGCGGCGTCTCACTATCAATCGGTCAGCAATCAAGTGACATCGCACAAGGTGTTGATTCAGCGTTCGAAAAACGTGTCTCGTCTTCAGTTGATCCGCTCGACTTACAAGGCGCCGGTGACCAAGGCTTGATGTTTGGATATGCGTGTGATGACACTCCCGAATTGATGCCACTTCCAATATCACTTGCACACAAACTTTCATTACAACTATCTGCAATTCGCAAAGCTGGGGCCGTTGATTACCTACGTCCCGATGGAAAAACTCAAGTAACGATTGAATATAACGGAGATAAAGCGGTAGCGCTTAACACGATCGTTATCTCTACTCAACATGCACCAGATGTGGATCTGGAGAAGACACTTGCACCAGATTTAAAGAAACTTGTTATCGATCCAATTATTTCTGGTCTAAATATTGATACATCTGATGTTCGAATATTGATAAATCCGACTGGCCGCTTTGTTATTGGTGGACCGATGGGCGATGCTGGTTTAACAGGACGCAAAATTATCGTTGACACTTACGGGGGAATGGCACGCCATGGTGGTGGTGCCTTTTCAGGTAAGGATCCATCTAAAGTTGATAGGAGCGCAGCCTATGCGATGCGCTGGATTGCAAAGAATGTCGTTGCTGCTGGTCTTGCCACAAGATGTGAAGTTCAAGTTGCATATGCA
>WLIM01000010.1 GCA_009702205.1 Actinomycetota bacterium
AAATCATCCTTGTAGTGATTCTCAATTACCAAGATCATGTCTAGCTTTTCAGCTTCAACTAAACATTTTTCAATTGAATCAACGACATATCCCATACCCTCTTCGCGGGTTATATCTTTGCGACGTTGGCCAGATAAAACTCTGCAATATTTTGCGCCAAGCTCAGCAGACATTCTGATGCTATGAATTTCGTGATCAACTTGCTTCTGACGTAGTTCTGGATCTGGAATTGTGAAGTCGGGAGAGCAGCACATCATTGGAATTACCATTCCTGTGGCTTCAACATACTTGCGAATCTTGGGCCAATTAGCTTCATCTTTAAAATCTGCGAAGTTGTTATACATCTCAAGGCCTTCGATGCCCATTGCTTGGGACATATCGATCCACTCGTAAATACTTAATTTTCCGGGTTCAACTAAATCGCGAATCCAACCCTTTGGAAATGCTGCAATCTTTGGTTTCGCGCTCATCCTAATTTCTCCGGGTTTCTTCCAATGATTGAGAATTGCTCAAGTTCAACTACCGAACCGGTAAATGGCTTTGATTCATCGCCCAGCCAATAAATTGCGGCTTCGGCCATCTGTTCTGGTGTTGTCATTGCACCAAATGGAATGTCAGTTTTAGATAAAGTTGTTGGCCAACCTGGCTTTGCGCCAGCAGCAATCTTGTCGCGCTCTTCGCGTTCGGTTAGAACCCAACCAGGATTAATTTGATTAACGCGCACACCATGAACGCCATTTGCATTTGCAAGATTTCGAGTCATGGTCTGCATTCCACCTTTGCTAATGCTGTAGGCAAGAAGTTTTGATTCACCGGCATAGGCATTTATTGAACCGATATTTAATACTGATCCGCCGCTCTTTTTAAGCTCTTCAAAGGCGGCCTTTATCAAGAACAGTGGCGCAGTTAGATTTACTTGAATCATCGCGCGGAAGTGTTCGATCTCTTGATCTGAAATATTTGTACCACCAAAAATTGCAGCGTTATTTACTAAACCATCGATTTTGCCAAAGGCTTTAACTGCGCTGTCAACAATAATCTTTGGCGCATCATCTTCTGTTAAATCTGCAATACAGAGAACTGCGTTAGCGCCAAGGCGTTCGACGGTTGCCTTGCCCTCAGCCTCATTTATTCCGTGTACCAGTACTTTTGCACCTTCGCGGATTGCAGCAGTAGCGATAGCAGCGCCGATACCAGAGGTACCTCCTGTAACGATTATTGCTTTATTTTTTAGGCGCATATTAAGCCGGTTTAATTACAGATTTAATAAATTCACCAGAGTGCATCTTGGAAAATGCAGTCTCCCATTGTTCAATTGGAAAAGTTCCACCAAGCACTGGGGCGAGATCCAATTTGCCAGTACCAAGCATGCGAAGTACGCGCTCCCACATTGGCCAGTTATGGCTAAAGGATCCTTCTAACCGCACATTCTTCTGAACTAATTGATCAAGTGAAAAGTTAACCGGTTGTGGACCCCAGCCGACCTTTGATATCCAACCATTTGGCCGAATAACATCGAGTGCGATTTTTAGAGTAGCAGAGACTCCGGCGGCATCAACAACACCATCAGCGCCAAGACCATCAACTTCCATCGCCCAATCTTTGACATCACCTATAACAACTTCACAACCATATTTCTTTGCAACTTCAAGTCTTGCCTTATCGCGCTCCAACCCAACAATTGCAACATCTGCGCCAGCAAGTTTCGCCATTGCGCCAGATAAAATTCCAATTGGTCCTGGTCCTAAAATAACAATGCGATCTCCAGGTCGAACATGACCAGGTGCGATGGTTGCCGAATATGCAACAGAACATGGCTCTGTCATTGATGCGTGATCAAATGAGACGTTATCTGGAACCTTATGAAGCAAGCGGGCCGCGACTTTGGCATACCTAGTCATCGCGCCATTTACCCCGTAACCAAATCCCTTGCGACTTGGATCTAAGTTATATAAACCTTGGCGCGACATCGCACCCGACATATCCACAACAGCTGCAGTTTCACTTACGATGCGATCGCCTTCGTGCCAGCGGCCATCTGCTACAACGTTCTTACCAAGTTCAACGATATGGCCACCGAATTCGTGCCCTAAAACAACTGGGTAATTAACGGGCCAGGAGTTGGTGCCCTCCCATTGGTGTAAATCAGATCCGCAGACACTGGCCGCCTCGACTTGAACAATTACATCGTTATCGCCGCAAACTGGGCGATCAACTTCTCGAACTTCAACGCTATGTGGTTCGGATGAAAAGTTAACGACTGCTGCCGACTTCAATTATTTTTCTCCCTTAACTTTTACATCACCAAAGCCATGAACAGCTTCACAAATTTTGCGAAGAACTTCTTCAACATTTCCGGCGCCCTGACTAAATGAATCTGCATCGATTGCAAGTGGCGCACCAATTACAACAAGGGGAGCGCCATATGAAGGACATGCGATTGCTTGTTCAAGTGATAATCCACCAACTGCTTGAACCGGAACGCTTACTGCATCTACAACTTCGCGTAATTGATCGAGTGGATTGTTCCAAGGTTTACCTGCAGCGGCGAGGCCACGGCGTTCGTCATAACCAATATGGTGAATAACCATGTCGCAACCAAGTTCTTCTAATTCACGTGCACCTTGAACCATATCCGGACAACCTAAATTGTCGCCCATAACTTTTACGCCATAATCTTTTCCGGCCTGCACAACACATTTAATAGTTTCTGGATGCGATCTCGCCATTACAACAACATGCGTTGCCCCAGCTTTCGCCATCATCTCGGCTTCAAGGTATCCGCCATCCATAGTTTTTAAATCGGCAATGATCGGATGGTTTGGAAATTCTTTGCGTAGCGCTCTAACTCCATGTAAGCCTTCAGCCAGAATAAGTGGCGTTCCGGCTTCTAACCAGTCAACACCGGCTCTGACAGCGGTGTGAGCCATTTCTAGCGCTTCTTTAATATCGGTTAGGTCGAGTGATACTTGAACAATTGGTTTCATGTTTGAAGTTTAGTTCAAATTTGAGATTTTGACCCTTCCCTTAGCGAAAGATTATTGGTTAGATTCTCACAAGATGTTGACGAATTTGGGAAGCTTTGCAGACTTAGAAAAAGTGCTCGGTTTTTCGCCACCAACCACACCAAATATCGATTCCGCAGGACTTATAAAACTTTTTGGACAACTTCCAATAATTCCAAATGACTTCGAGATAAGCCGTGGAAAAAGTTTTCTCCATGATGGCGTCAAAATTACGGAAATAAGTTGGAACACAGGATTTGGTCCAAGAACGCAGGCTTACTTACTTGTTCCGAGCAATGTAGATACACCACTTCCAGGTGCACTTTTCTTGCATAGCCACGATGATGTTAAAGAATTTGGGAAAGAGAAAGTTGTTGATGGCGTTGGTGATCTTCCCGAAAGTGCGGCTTGGGTTAAACGTGATCACTATGGAAATCGTGGCGCGGCAAATGTTCTCGCAAAAAAAGGATTCGCAGTTCTAGCTTTTGATTGCTTCATGTGGGGATCGCGCAGATTTACGCTAGAAGATATGCCAAGGCGTCTCGGTGAAATATTAGGAGAAGAAGATTACGAAAAACTTTCAGTTATGCATGAATCGATGGCACTTGCTAAATACCTAAGTTTGTTTAATACAACTCTTGCCGGTCTATTAAATTTTGATGATCGGGTTGCACTAGAAGTCGCCAAGACACTGCCAGAAATTTCTGAAAACATTTACGCCCTTGGGTTATCCGGTGGTGGCTGCCGTGCCATTTATCTACATGCAACTTCGCCAGATTTAAAAGGTGTTGTAAGTGTTGGAGCTATGGCCACATATGAATCTATGGTCCCAACACATATTGCTCCACATTCTTGGATGTTCTTTCCCCAAGGTCTGGCTGCAAAAAGTGATTGGCCTGGAGTAGCAACGCTAAATAAGACTCCGCTCTACATTCAATTCTGTGGCGAGGATCAACTCTTTACTAAAGCAGGCATGAGCGATGCCGACGCTCAATTAACCACAGCATTCGCTAAGAACGGTGCTACTTATAACTCCAATACTTATCCAGTAGGCCACTCATTCACCGCTGAAATGCAGGACTCAGCCTTTACTTGGCTTTCGCAGATAGAAGGCCAAAATGAATAGCAACTATTCCGATAGGCACTTAGGGAGCAGCGAAAATCTGCCACTAGCGAGAAGTATTTATGCCGAGATGCGAAAGTATCCAATAATTTCACCGCATGGACATGTAGATGCACAGATGATTTTGGCTAATTCGAACTTTGCAGATCCAGTATCGCTTTTAATGTCGCCAGATCATTACATCTTGCGAATGTTGCATAGTCAAGGAATTACCTACGAAGAACTCGCTGTAAATTCTCCTGAAGTTAATTTCAAATTATTGGCCGAGAATTGGAAGCTCTTTAGATCTACGCCGTCTAGAATCTGGTTCCAAGAAATTTTAGCTACGCTCTTTGATGTCAGCGAAATACTTGCGCCAGAAAACGCAATGAAAATTTATCAGCAGATTGCGGCAAAACTGGCTACGCCAGAATTCAAACCACAAGCGCTCTTTAAATCATTCAATATCGAACTCTTGGCTACTACTGATGCAACTGCCGATTCACTTCAGTCGCACATCGAACTTTCAAAGATTGATTTAGGTGGGCGAGTAATTCCAACATTTAGACCAGATGATGTCAGCGACCCATCGCGATTAGATTGGAAGGCGAGCCTAGAAAAATTAGGTAAACGTTATGGAGTTGAAATTAACTCTTTCGCCAATCTATTAGCTGCGCTGCGCAAAGCTCGCGCTCACTTTAAGGATAATGGCGCGACCGCGAGTGATCATGGAGTTTTCACGCCACGAACCTTAAAAGTTAGTTCGGCCCAAGGTGAAGCCTTATTTGCAAGTGCACTTGCTGGAAGCGCAACCGATAATGAATTGAATGATTTTCGCGCAGCAATGCTCTTTGAACATGCCTTAATGGCTGCCGATGATGGTCTGGTCATGCAATTACATCCTGGATCACTGCGAAACTATGATTCCGAAATTTTTGCGAAATATGGCGCAGATAAAGGCTTTGATATTCCAGTTGCTACTACTTACACAAAAGAGCTACAACCACTGTTAAACGCTGTCGGCAAGCATCCAAACTTTCGCCTAGTTATCTTCACACTTGATGAATCAACTTATTCTCGCGAACTCGCACCTCTTGCAGGTGCCTACCCAAGTGTTCGACTTGGTCCGCCATGGTGGTTCCACGATTCGCTAAATGGCTTAGAGCGATGGCGTGAGGCAATCACCGAGACCGCGGGGTATTACAACACAGTTGGTTTTATCGATGACACCCGCGCGTTCTGCTCTATTCCAGTTCGACATGATGTCGCACGCAGATTCGATTCTGCTTATCTTGCACGCGAAGTAAGCCGCCATCGAATTACTGAAAATGAAGCTATGGAGCTTGCTGGCGATCTTGCTTATAACCTTTCAAAAGATTTCTTTAACCTCTAATGGCAAATTCAATTCAATTTCTACACCTTGGCCTTGGCGCTTTTCACCGAGCCCACCAAGCCGTTTTCATTAAGCAGAACATTGCAAGCGTTTCGATGCGTAAATCTGATGTTGCCGATTCGCTAAGCGCTAAGGGAAATAGCTACGAAGTTGTTGCGCGTGATGGCGATGGTGAAACAAGCACTCTCGTTGAATCCATTAAGGAATCACTTTTTTACCCTCGAGATATTACGAGAATTACCGAAATTGCTAAGAGCACCGAATTAAGAGCTATAACTTTAACTGTCACCGAAAAGGCTTACAAGAATGACGGCGTGAATGGGGTTCCAGCCCGTCTTGCCTATCTTTTAGAAGAGAGATTTAAGGCAGGCGCGCCAGGGATTGCAGTAATTTCTTGTGACAATGTTCCAAGTAATAGTCAGTTCTTACGTGGACTAGTTCTTGAAGTTATAGCGGCTGCGGGAAATAGTGAACTATTGGCTTGGATAACTGCGAACGTTCGCTTTCCAAATTCAATGATTGACCGAATTGTTCCTGCGATGGTCAGTGATGTGATTACTACAGAACCATTTAATCAATGGGTAATCGAGAACGATCCAATTTCAGAGCTCTTTGTTGGCACCGGCGTTGAATTTGTTCCAGCGGTTAAACCATATGAATTAGCCAAAATCCGGCTATTTAATGGGGTTCACTCGACTCTTGCCTATATCGGCGAAGTTGATGGGATTGAGTTTGTGGCAAATGCAATTACACATCCAGTCATTGCACCATTTATCAAGGCGCTCCAGGAATCTGAAATGGTGCCATCGATTGTTGAAACAGGTGGGATCGATTTGCCTTCCTACGCTGCAACTATTCGCAAACGTATCTCTAATCCAACTTTGCACCACCGCGCCCATCAAATAGCCATGGATGGTTCCCAAAAAATGCAACAACGAATCTTCGATGGCGCAAATGATTTAGCAAAACTTGGGCGCAAGGCACCGTTGCATCTTCTAGCGGTTGCAATCTGGGTTCACTTTCTTGGGACTAACAATGAAATCGATGATCCACTTGCCCACAAATTAACACCACTTGCAAAGGCGCCAGATGCCTTTGAGGCTGCAGTTAAGACCTTATCTTTGCCAGATTTCACTAGGGCGTTAAACCCGATTTACTTCGAGGAAGTTGCGAAAGATTTGGCAAATATTCGAAACTCTTCCGTTTTAGAAGTCATTTCAAATAAGATGGCGGCACTATGAAAGCCTTTGTTGTAACTGCTCCTAAGACATTTGAGATTGCTGATGTTGCAGATCCAAAAGCTGGTCCAGGAGAAATAGTTGCGCAAGTAGAACGAGTTGGGGTTTGTGGTACAGATGTTGAATTCTTCGACGGTGTTATGCCGTATCTACACGATGGCCAAGCAAAACTTCCGATGCGACTTGGTCACGAATGGTCTGGAACTGTAATTGAAATTGGCGAGGGCGTGGATAAATCTATGCTCGGTAAAAAAGTTACGAGTGATGTAATGATGGGTTGTGGCAAATGTAAGCGTTGCCAAGATGGCCGCCAACACACTTGCGCAGATCGGTACGAGCTTGGAATTCGAAATGGTTTTGATGGTGCACTCGCCGAAAAATTGTTGATACCGGCGCGATTTGCATATGTTCTACCAGATAGTTTTGATTTCGAATTAGCTGCCCTTGTAGAACCTGCAGCCAATGCTTGGCGCGTTGCCGATGGCGCAAAAGCCGCACCAGGCAAGCAAATTCTTATTTGGGGAACTGGAACAGTTGGACTTTTGACCGCGCAATTTTGTTTAGCAATGGGCGCAGATGTACATATGGTCGGACTTGATCCAAAGACAATTAACTTAGCTTTAGAAATTGGTGTCACTAGCGCCGGGACACAAGTAAAGAAAATTGATGGTGGTTATCACTCAGTTGTTGATGCAACTTTTGATGCATCCATTCCAGCCAAATTATTGGATATTGTCGAACCTGGTGGCCGAATAGTTCTAATCGGCGTAGATAATCATGCCGCTCCAATTGATTCTCGCAAACTTGTATTCCGAGATATCACTGTTGTTGGAATTCTCTCTGGTTCACCTGGTTTCAAAGAATCTATCCGCTTTATTGCTGAAGGAAAAATAGATCCTAAGAAAATTCTTGGGGGCACTGTGGGCCTAGATGATGCTGGAAATATTTTTCTGGGAAAGCGTCCTGCTCACCTTGGGGTCGGCCCTAAAGTTTTAGTTAATCCAAGAGCTTAATTAACTAGGTTTTTATAATCCACACCAATTAATTCGCAAGGCCGAGTTGTAACACTTGCTAGCGCATCGCCTTTATCGATACCAATAGCTGCCATAATTTCAAGAGCCTGCCCAAGTGTTCCAATTCCTCCCGCTAAAGTTCCATCACTTCGTCTGGCCTGACCATCTTTTACAGTGATTTCCATATTGCCAAAGGGATAGGTTCCAGTTCCGAGACCTGCTGCGGCAATTGGATCGTTAGTCACAACAAATCTATTTGAAACTTTAGCTAAAGTTTCCTTTACTAAATCATTTGGAACATGAACCTCATCAATAATTATTTGAATAACAACGCCATCGCGCTCAATTGCGACTTGCGCTGTGCCATCTAGCGGCGGCTTAGGCATCGCATTAAATAGATGAGTAACAGTTTTGGCACCAGCGTTAAATCCGGCAATTGCTTCTTCTCTGGTGGCATTGGTGTGACCTAGCGAAACCACAATGTTATTTGCGACCAAATATTGGATCAGTTCAATAGCTCCGGGAAGTTCTGGTGCGATAGTCACAATCTTGATTAAACCGGCGTTCAATAGCGCCTTTAGATGGTTTAAATCTGGCTTAGCAATATGTTCGATTGGGTGGACGCCACGTTTCTCAGGTGAAATAAATGGGCCTTCTAAATGTATTCCAAGAATCTTCGCCTCGAAAGGCAGGGGATTAATGCGAACTTCTTCAATTAATTTAATCGCGCGCACTGCATCGCTTAAAGCCGAAGTAATAATTGTTGGCAAATAACCTACGACACCATTTGCATAAAGCGATTTTGAGACTTTTCGAACTTCATCAACGCTTTGGGCAGTGAGTAAATCAATTCCACCATGGCCATTAACTTGTAAATCAATAAAGGCTGGCTGCATTATTTTGTAAATGTTCTAATTAGTGGCTTAAAGATTCCTGGTTCTTCAAGATTTGCCAGAGCTCCGGCGCCATCGAGTGAATTCTTGCCTGAAATATGGATACTCAATCCTTGAGCTTTTAGTTTTTCACCGACTAACTTTGTTATTAAATTTTCTGGCGCCAAGACACCACCAATAAGTGCTACCTGGAACTCTGGACCGCCATCGCATTCGCGTTTTGCGGTAGTTGCGATCAATACGATTTCATCCGCAGCGGTATCTAAAATTTTATAAGCAGCTGCATTTCCAGAAGTTGCCATTTCGCTAACAACTTTGGCAAATGAGGCGATTGCATGCACTGGTCGATCGAGTTGATGAACAGTGTGCGTTAATTGGTATGGCTCGGCCCCAAAGTGTTTGCACGCCACGTCTAATAAATCTTTATCGCCGCCACGGCCATCCCGTGCACGAAGCGCAGAGTTAAGAGCCATTTTGCCAATCCAATATGCACTTGCTTCATCGCCAACTAAAAATCCATCGCCTGCTAAAGAATGTGCCATAGAACGGTTCTTACCTACTGCAAGAGCGGTAATTCCAGTTCCGGCGGCAATGACAACGCCATCTTTTTCAATTGCTGCGGCGCATGCACTTACTGAATCGCTGCAGATCCAAAGTTCTTTTACTTGAGATTTTGCGAGAACGCTTTTAGCAATATCGCCATACTGCTTATCATCGGCGGGAAGAGTTGCAACAGCCAAGACCGCTCTATCAATTGGCCCACCAACTTCGCCAGCAAAATCCACGATTAGATTTGCAAGGTAATCAACTAAAGGAAGCTCGCCAGGAGAGAAGCCGGGATAGTTCTTGGTAATTGATTTACCATCGGCTAATTGCGATTTGGCGCGGATTCCCGATCCACCGCCATCGAAAAATATTAGGTTCTTAGACATTATCGAGTAAACGTAACCTTACTTAGCCCCTCGGGACTATCTGGATCTAACTTATTCTTACGAGAAAATTCCAAAGCGAATGATTGCAAAATTATGGCATCAACGACGCTGGCATAGATTTCGTTCTCACATTTTGCGCCAGGAATTACAACTTCATTGGCGATTGCAAGTTCGCTACTACCGAACCAGAAAATACTTGGAGACTTTGATCTAATCTTCGCTAAATCACCCTTAAACGAATCCAAAGGCATGCCATTTGGCGCAAGGATAAATACTTGGCTCTTATTAGTGAGCGCTGAAATTGGGCCGTGCATGTAATCGGCGATTGAAAGACCTTGAACCGAAATTTTGCTGGTCTCTTGAATTTTTAAAGCTGCCTCACGGGCATTTGGATATGAAAATCCGCGCCCAAGAACAACAATCTCATTTTCCCGATCACACTTTGCAACTGCATCGGAAATCGCAGATTTATTTTCAAGAAGCTCGGTTCCAGCGGCAATCACCGATTTGTAATTTGAGAGCTTAGAAGTCCAAGCGCTAACTAACATAAGGGCAGCCAATAATTGGGCGGCATAAGATTTCGTAGCAGCAACAGCAATTTCCTTACCAGCCATCAAATCAATGTGGCTATCGGCAAGCTTTGCCAGCGGTGATGTTTGATCATTTGTGATTGAAATTAATTTGGCACCAGCCAATTTCGCAGCTGTGGCATATTCAACTAAATCAGTTGATTGGCCGCTCTGGCTTATGGCAACAACCAAAGTATTTTTAAAGTTTAATTTCGCGTGATAAATAGTGACCGATGAGGGCGATGTAAGCCCGACTGGCAAACCAAGTTGAGTTTCAATTAAATACTTAAGAAAGTGCGCGGCATTATCTGAAGTTCCTCGGGCGAGGACTAGAACCGATTGAATCTCATTGGTTTTAAGGAGATTTGAGAGCTCGGTAAATTGGCTTTCAGCCGCAATTAATTTTGTAAATACTGCAGGGATCTCGGCAATCTCTGACTGCATAATTGACCCGATTTGATTCACGTCATATTTTCGCATGAAAGCTGGAACTTTCCTAGCGCGCAGCCTCGCTAGTTGGTAGCGTGAGCACGTGGCTCACGAGGATTCAATATCTATATTCCATAAAGGAATGCCAATCTCAGCTCAAGGCGCGAGTGTTGCTAATTTTCTATCTTCAAAGCCAAATTTATTCACAGCCGGATTTCAATTCCCAATAATGGTTCTTCGCGATAGCGCGCTAGAACACAATATTCAAAGAATGGCTTCATATTGCAAGTCACTCGGTTTTGAATTAGCTCCTCACGTTAAGACTCCAATGTCACCCCAAATCGCACAACGTCAAATTGCTGCTGGGGCTTGGGGCTTAACAATCGCAAACTTTAATCAGGCAAGGATCATGTTTGAGTATGGTTTCAAAAGGCTAATCATTGGCAATGAAGTGATGGAGCCAACTTCGATTGCCGAGATTTCAAAAATTAATGGCAGTGGATCTGGTGAGATTATTTTTTATATCGATTCTCTAGCTGGCTTGAAAATTGCTCAAGATTCAATTGCAGGCGTGGCACAAGCCAAGCTAAATGTTTTTATGGAAATTGGCGCAGTTGGTGGCCGAGCTGGAATTCGTGATTTAGATTTGCTCAAAACTATTCTGAGTGAGATTGCAAAAGATGAGCGCATCTTTGTCCGCGGTGTTTCAGGTTTCGAAGGCGCAGTTCCAGGTGGAGATCGCGCTGGCGAAGGTATTGAAAAGTTAAGAGTCTTTTTAAGACATATTGTTGCTGCTGCAAGAATTACGGCACCTTTTATTCGGGAAGACAAAATTATTATCTCTGCGGGTGGAAGTTCATTCTTTGATTATGTTGCTGAAGAGTTTGCAAAGTATGAGGGCGATGCTCATCGGATTTTGCGAAGCGGTGGTTATGTCAGCCATGACCATATTCATTACGAAGATTTATATCCCTTCATGGGTGCGCCAGATTCTGAGCGCTTCTATCCAGCCCTTGAACTCTGGGCTCGGGTCCTTAGCGTTCCAGAACCAGATTTAGCGATTCTCAACTTCGGCAAGCGCGATGCTGGAAATGATTTAGATGAGCCGCTTCCAATCTCGAAGTTTGCCGGTAAACCAACCCCATTTAAGGGCGAAATTGAAAAGCTAAACGATCAACATGCCTTTATGAAAATTACACCAGGTTCAGTTGTTGTTGGCGACATCATCGGATGTGGAATTTCACACCCTTGCACAAATTTCGACAAATGGCGGCTCTTGCCATTAGTTAATGACAATTACGATGTAATAGATTTAGTCCATACTCACTTCTAGAAATCTAAACAATCAATGAAAGGTCACAATGTCTAACTCATCAATCAAGCACGTAACAGCAAAAGGCGCACCAGCACCAGGAGGTTCATACTCACATGGCGTTATCGCAAATGGTTTTCTCTATACCTGCGGAATGGGCCCAGTAGATCCTGCAACTGGAAAAATTGTTGAAGGTGGAGTTGGACCACAAACTCGCCAGACACTTATTAACTTGAAGGCGATTCTTGATGAAGTTGGCGCAGATTTCAGCCAAGTAGTTAAGACAACTGCGCACCTACAGAACTGCGTTGCTGACTTTGCAGAATACGACAAGGTCTATCGCGAATTTCTATCAGAGCCATTCCCAGTTCGTACAACTGTTGGGTCTGACCTAATCAATATTTTGGTCGAAATCGATTTCGTGGTTGCACTCTAAATGACTTACCAATTTGCGGCAGAACTAGCTGGGCGCACCATCGTCATAACTGGTGGTGGTCGAAGTATTGGTCGCGAAATGGCGACTGCAGCTGCTGCCGCAAAGATGAAAGTTGCGATTCTAGAAGTTAATCAAGAAACTTTAGACCGAACCGTAACCGAACTTAAGCAACAAGGCGGCGATGTAACTGGCTATGTAGTTGATCTTCAAGTGGAATCACAGATAATTGATGTGTTTGCGCAAGTTGAAAAAGATTTTGGGAAGATCGAAGTTTTAGTAAATAACGCTGCTTTTCATGACAGCGCAGAGCTTCTCGATTCCTCACTTGAAATGTGGAATAAGACCTTCGCTATAAATACCGCCGCACCATTTTTATGCATCAGAGCAGTGCTTCCCGGAATGATTGCGCGCAAAAGCGGTGCGATAATTAATATCGGCACTGTTAACGCCAAGATGATGATTGGAAGCGATTCCTACACCGCATCGAAGGCGGCCCTGCACGCACTGACTCGCACAGTTGCAGTTCGCTATGGAAAGCACAATATTCGTTGCAACACAGTTGTTCCCGGAACAATTGCCACTGAAGTTTGGCAAGAGCGCATCCATCGCAATCCAGCTGTCTTTGAGCAATTGAAATCTTGGTATCCACTTGGCCGAGTCGGAAAACCTTCAGATATCACCGCAGCTGTTCTTTACTTAGCATCCGATCAAGCACCATGGATGACCGGAACTGAATTTCTAGTCGATGGTGGCTTACTCGCGGGACTGGCACCGATGTATCCAGTTGTTGAAGGTTCTGATTAAAAATGTCCGATAACACCTTTACAGTTCGCGGCGCCACAATTATTGATGGCTCTGGTTCTGCTGGTGTGAAGAACGATGTTGTAGTAGTCGATGGCAAGATTGCTGAAGTTGGCAAGGTTATTAAGGGCAATGAACGCGGCAAGATTGTTGATGCATCTGATTTAACGCTGAGTCCAGGTTTCATTGATATGCATGCGCATTCAGACCTTGCAGTAATTTCAGATCACGAGCACCTATCAAAAGTTACGCAAGGTGTAACGCTCGAAGTTGTCGGTCAAGACGGTCTTAGTTATGTTCCATCAGATGATTCGACTCTTGCCGTTTTGCGCGATCAATTATTTGGTTGGAACGCAGATCCTGCCGGGATTGATTGGAAATTTAGATCGGTAAAAGATTATTTAAATATTGTTGATCGCGGAGCAGCGGTAAATGTTGCCTACTTAATTCCACATGGCAACGTTCGCATGCTTGCCTGTGGCAATGAGCCAGGCGATGCAACGCCAGAACAATTGCGTCATCAACTCGCCCTTGTTGAAGAAGGAATGCAGCAAGGCGCGGTAGGAATGTCTGGCGGGCTTACCTATGTTCCTGCGATGTATGCCAGCAATGAAGAAATCTCAAAGCTTGCTGCAGTAGTAGCTAAATATGGCGGTTTCTACTCACCTCATCACCGAAATTACGGTGCCAACTTTTTAGATGCTGTTGATGAATGTATTGAAATCAGCAGGTCTTCTAAGTGCGCGCTAAATCTTACGCACTGCCACATGAGTGCTCCGATTTTCCACGACAAAACTGA
>WLIM01000100.1 GCA_009702205.1 Actinomycetota bacterium
CGGCATATTTATACCGAGTGCAAGAGTTTCCGTAGCAAAGACAGCTTTTATCAGACCCCTCTGGAATAACTCTTCAACACATTCCTTGAAAGCCGGTAACAAACCCGCATGATGCGAAGCGATCCCACGATCAAGAGAGTCAACCCATTCATGAAAACCTAGAATAACTAAATCATCCTCAGGCAAGTTTTTGGTTTTCTCTGTGATCACTTGCCGAATTTCACTTCGTTCTTCCGCTGTTGTGAGTTTTAGCCCTGCCGCTACGCACTGCTTTACCGCACTATCGCATTGGGCCCTAGAAAAAATAAACGTAATGGCTGGGAGCAATCCTTCTCTGTCAAGTTTTTCTATTACCTCTGCCCTACCCAACGATTTTACAGTGGGAGTTAATTGGGATCTTTCATGCCAATTTCTTTTACCATTGCTAGAACCGTATTTACTTCGCACAGCGCGAAATGATTCCTTTTCTAATCGCAATATTTCTGGGTTTACCTTTGTGCTACTAGAAAAAAGATCGAGCAATCGATTGCCGAAAAGAACATGTTGATAAAGAGGTACCGGACGTATTTCACTCACGATTACTTTCATCTCGCCTCGAACGCTCTGGAGCCAATCCCCAAACTCTTCTGCATTGGACACGGTTGCTGACAACGCTGCCACTTGAATGCTTTCAGGCAGATGAATCAAAATTTCCTCCCAAACAGCGCCGCGAAACCTATCTGCCAGATAATGCACTTCGTCCATAACGACATAACGTAAATCTGTAAGAGTTTGTGAAGAGGAATAGATCATATTTCTTAGAACTTCAGTTGTCATAATGACGATTTGAGCTTCAGAATTTATGCTGGTATCTCCCGTCAGAAGACCAACTTTTTCTTCACCAAACATCGCAACTAAGTCTTGGAATTTCTGATTCGAAAGTGCCTTGATAGGCGTTGTGTAGAAACACTTCTTTCCAGAAGTAATCGCCAAAAAAGCGGCGAATTCGCCAACTATTGTTTTGCCGGCACCAGTAGGTGCTGCAACCAAAACAGATTTACCACTCTCTAATGCGTGACATCCTTGCACTTGGAAAGGGTCCATACTGAATGGATATCTCTCAATAAATGAATTCGTAATTTTATGTGCGCTTCTAGCTTTCGCGTCTGCGAATCTCGATGCTGGGGTGCTCATGGCGCCACAGTCCAAACCATGAGCGAATCTTCAAGTACTGAAACAGAAATTGGAAGGTTCCCAATTCGCTCACCATCGGCATATGCAACAGTTTCTGCAGAGATACTAATTTTCTTCCCTTGTATAAATTCAACTGCTGGATGGCCAACATGTCGACCGCTATAAACTTTTGGAAACACTTTCAACAACTCTATTTTGCTTACAGGATGCAAGATCATTATGTCGAGTAGGCCATCGTTGCGTTTGGCCATCGGACATAACTTCATGCCACCGCCATAAGTAGCTCCATTAGCAACAGCAACAAGCATTGCCGAGAGTTTTCTAGTTACCCCATCAATTTCTAATTCATAAGAAATGGGTTTGAATTTTGGAAGCACAGCAAGGGTGGCGAAGTTATATTTCATCCTCCCTTTAACTATTCGGTTCTGGTTAGCTCGCTCATTTACCTGCGCATCAAATCCGGTACTTAGGATCTGACCAAAACGTCGACTTGAACCAGCTATCTCTATCTCGCCGAGGTCAATCATTTTTGGTTCTCTTTTAGATACATAATCCAAAATTTCTTCGGGATTAGTACTAAGTAAAGAATTAGACCTAGCAAAGTCATTTCCAGTCCCAGCAGGAACAACATAGAGAGGTATTTTAATTATAGATAAAATTTGAATCGCCAAATGAGCAAGACCATCTCCCCCAATGGAAATTACCGCGGTAAAAACTTGACTCATTAGCAAAGCTTGTAAATGTTCGATTGCTCCTCGCGGACTACTTGGCTCTAGTAAAACTGTATCTATTTTACGTCGCGAAGCCGCTTTAATAATTTGGGAAGCCAGCGCAGGAGACCTACCACTTCCAGATTTCGGGTTAACAAAAATCAGAATATTTTCATTTGCCATAGTCGTCTTTATTTTTACGTCGCCTACGGTCAATCGCCAGTGAAATCCCACCGGCTGCTAAATAAAGTAGACATAAGGGAAGCGCCAGGAAGAACATAGTTATCGGATCACCAGTCGGAGTAAATATCGCAGAGAATAAGGTGATTGCAAAAATTGCATATCGCCATGGTTTCAAGATTCCTCTACCGCTAAGAATTCCAGCAAGATTGAGTGAAACCAAGAAAACCGGTAACTCAAAAGCTATACCAAAAACAAAAATCAGCTGAGTAACAAATCCCAAGTAATCATCAAACTTCACAAGATTTGAGAGTGAATTTGGCGTGAAACTGAGCAGAACATCCACAGCAATTGGAAGAACTTTGTATCCTGCGAAAACGCCAATGGCGAAGAATGGCACAGCAAAAATTACAAAGAGAATGGAATTTCTGCGTTCCTTTTTATGCAATCCCGGAGATATAAAAGCCCAAATTTGATAAAGCCAGATTGGTGCGGCAAGCAAAGCGCCGATAATTATGGAAATCTTGAATCTCAGATCAATTGGGCCAAGAACTCCGTTTATATAGAGAACTCCACAACTACTTGACCCAGAATCGGTTGCAGACTTCAAATCGCAAATTGGTGCGGCTAGCCTATTTATGATTCCGTCATAAGAGAACCAACCGACAAAACTAGCTAACGCAATCGCAAGAGCGGATTTAAAGAGTCGCTTGCGCAGTTCATTGAAATGCCCGAGCAATGGCATTGCGCCATCAGAGTTTTGTTTCATTTACAACCTAGAATTTAACTAATTTAAGAATCAGAGCTGGGCTTCTCGCCCTTGTCGTTTTTGTTCTCGCCATCTTTCAATTCGCTCTTGAAAATTTTCAGTGATTTAGCGATTGATTTAGCAGAATCAGGGAGTTTTTTAGCCCCAAATAACAGAACAAAAACAACAGCAATAATTACAAAGTGCCAACCTTCAAGACCACGAAGCATTATTTCCTCACAATTCCTTTTCTAATCCTATTTGGCGCCCAACTAGGGAAATCCTAGTTCTAATGGCGTTCTTACGCACTTATTTCGACGAATACTTCTCAATAATCGCATGCGCTCGGCTAAAAATCTCTTCTGCGAGGCGGGGTGGGGCAAGGACTTTTATTTGGTTGCCGTAGCCAAGAGCAGTCCTAATCAACCACTCCTCATCGATCTGAGAAAGCGTTACCACCATTTGTCCATCTACTTTTGAAACGTTAGAAATAATCGATTGATTATCTTCTACAAAATTTCGCGCTTCAATATCAACATGCAGAACAATCGGCTCAAATTGGTTTGTTCTAATCGAATAACTTTCATTTGTCGTGATTTTTCCATCAGGTATGACATCGCATTGAATTATGCGATCCAATCGGAAAGTTCGATCGCCCGAAGACTTTTGACACCAAGCTAGAATGTAAGTTTTGTTTCCCTGAGTATAAATCTCTAATGGCAAAATGTCTCGAAGCGATTTCTCATCCTTATTTGCACTCAGATACTCGATTCGTAAAGGAGTCGATTTAGCAATCGCGCGCTCAATCATGGACAAGTAACTATTATCAATTTCTTCATGGAGAACTACATACGGATTTTCTACTTCGATGTTGTCCTTCAATTTAAGTTGTAATGCTGAAATTTCAGCATCCAGCTCCTCGGATCTGATGGACTTGAGTAGATCCAGCCCAACAAGAATCGCAGCCATTTCACTTCGGTTCATTCGCCTTGGGGCTGTGAGGGTTTGTGGTTCGGAAACAGTTACGTATCCATCTTCGTAATACATATCAATTAGTTCTAGGGGCGTGTAACCCGGAAGTCCACA
>WLIM01000101.1 GCA_009702205.1 Actinomycetota bacterium
AACCGCCATGGCGGCACACTCCTTTTTTGCAGATTGCAATTAAGCAAAATGCACTCGGTTGACGACCTAACAATTTGTTTGGTCCCTAGTGTCTTAACACCGACCGTTTTTCAACGGACCGAAATGGTTGATTAGTTAATAACTAATTAATAACTAACAAGACACGTGAAGTCACAGATCTTGCGATTTGTGCTGGGCTAATCCTAAAGGATGCCGAGGGGTGCTAATTACGCCCGAGGATGCGCCTGTTCATAGGCGGCTTTCAGCCGCTCTGGTGAAACATGGGTATATATCTGAGTTGTGGCAAGCGATGAATGGCCCAAGATTTCCTGAACTGTGCGCAGATCGGCGCCGCCTTCGAGCAAATGAGTGGCCGCAGTATGACGAAGTCCATGGGGACTCATGTGTGACCCAATTGCTTCCATTGCGTCATAAACAACTTCACGGGCTGTTCGCTGATCTATTCGTTTTCCCCTTGTGCCAAGAAAAACCGCATCACCAGAACTTTCGTTAACAAATTCTTTCCTAAAATTGTTAAGCCAATTTTGCAGCGCTCGCATTGCTGGAATTCCAAGTGGAACAACGCGTTCCTTATCCCCTTTTCCTAAAACCAAGAGCGTATTTCGATCCATGTCGATGTCGCGAATATTTAAGCCGCATAATTCTGAGACGCGGATACCTGATGCATAAAGAATTTCGATTATTGCTAGGTCTCGAATATTTGTAGGAGTTGGATCTTCTCCTGCTTTTGACGTGATTGCATCTAAAACTATTTGGGTCTGGGAATGATTTAAAACGTCTGGCAAAGTCTTATGGGCTTTTGGAATTGATAGATCTGCGCCGATATCCGATGGAATCCAACCTTGGCTAGCTGCCCAATAAGTAAAGGCCCGAATCGAAACTATTCGTCTAGAAAGTGTTGCTCTTGAAATCCCAGTAGATTGTAAATTCGCCAACCATGATCGAATATGAGTTATCTTCAACTCTGAAAATTCTGTTATCCCTAATTTAGAAATGTGTGAGATAAAGGATTCTAAATCTCCGACATAACCGCGAATTGAATTATCAGCTAAGTTTCGAACTAGAGCTAGATGCTCTTCATATTTAGCAACTAATTCGGCGCTCATGTTCCACATTCTAGAAGGTTATTCGGGTTTTCTGCCCTGTCTAAGTAGGCCATATGTAACTGAATCTTCCAGAGCCATAACTGATGCCGCAATGACGTTTTCGTGAACTCCGATTGTGTTCCATTCAGTTGTGCCATCGCTAGTTTCAACTAAAACTCGTGTGATTGCGCCAGTTCCTAACCGACCTTCGAGGATTCGAACTTTGTAATCTGTGAGTTCTAACTTCTCTAGTTCTGGATAAAACTTAAGAAGGCCAGAGCGAAGTGCAGTATCAATAGCGTTAACTGGGCCATTTCCAGAACCTTCGGATTCAATCTGCTTGCCATTTGCAGAGATTAAGAGCCAGGCTTTTGAAGTAACTTTGTTATCTACATCGCGACTTACAGTTGTGTCCCACTTTTCAACTTTGAAGAAAGCGGCACGTTTGCCATCAATCTCTTCGCGAAGTAGTAATTCAAATGATGCGTCGGCTGCCTCAAAGGTATAGCCGCGAGATTCCATCTCTTTGACTCGTTCTACAACTCGACCGACAACTTCTTTATCGCTTCCAATATCAATTCCAAGTTCTTGGGATTTCAATTCAATTGATGCACGACCAGCCATTTCAGATACCAACATACGGCGGTCATTTCCAACAGCTGATGGATCCTCGTGCTGATACATAGCTGGATCAACTTTGATTGCACTCGCATGTAGCCCTGCTTTGTGTGCAAACGCAGAAACGCCCACATATGGTTGGCGGGCACTTGGTGCCACATTTGTAACTTCTGCAACTGCATGTGAAATTCTAAATGCTTCACGAAGAGCGCCTTCTGGCAGTACGTTCTGCTTCTTCTTTAATTCAAGGTTAGCAATGATGCTTACGAGGTCGGCATTTCCAGTTCGCTCGCCATAACCATTTAAAGTTCCTTGAACATGTGTTGCACCTGCGGCAATAGCTGCAAGAGAGTTTGCGACTGCGCAACCAGTGTCGTTATGGCAATGAATTCCAAGTCGGGCACTTGATGCCGAAAGCACATCATGAACTACTTGAGAAAGCTCATCTGGCAACATGCCACCGTTTGTATCGCAGAGCGCAATTACATCTGCGCCAGCTTCTGCTGAAACGCGAACAACTTCAAGTGCGTATGCCTTATTTGATTTGTAGCCATCAAAGAAATGTTCGGCATCTAAAAATACTCGTTGGCCACCAGCACGTAGAAATTCAATTGAATCTTTAATCATTGCAAGGTTTTCATCCAAGTTTGTCTTTAGCGCGAGATCTACATGGCGATCATGGCTCTTTGCGACAAGGGTTACTCCAGCAGCACCGGAATCTTGAAGAGCACGAAGTAGAACATCGTCTGCCGCTTTAACATTTGGTCTGCGAGTTGCACCGAATGCCATAAAAGTTGCGTTCTTTAACTTAAGTTCAGTCTGGGCGCGCTTGAAAAATTCAGTATCTTTCGGATTAGCACCGGGCCAGCCACCTTCAATAAAACCAACACCTAGATCATCTAAGTGACGAGCAATCGCCAACTTGTCATGAACTGAAAGATTTAAACCTTCTTGCTGGGCGCCATCTCTAAGTGTTGTGTCATATATGTGAAAGTTGTCATTCATTTAGCAGACCTTCACATTCCAGCCATGCTTATCTTCGATAGTTCCATGTTGGATTCCAAGAAGAGTTTCACGAATCTGCATTGTAATTGGGCCAGGATTGCCATCTCCGGTATTCCAAGTTCCAAATTGACTCTTTGCTGCTCCGATTGCGCTAACAACTGCGGCAGTTCCACAAGCAAAAATTTCAGTGATCTCACCACTTGCTACTCCGTCGCGCCAATCATCAATTGAGAGCATTACTTCTTCAACTTTATAGCCAAGGTCTTTTGCGACAGTGAGGATTGAATCGCGGGTGATTCCAGGGAGCAGAGTTCCAGTTAATTTTGGAGTTATAACGGTTGCATCTTTGCCAGAACCCTTAACGAAATAGAGATTCATGCCGCCCATCTCTTCAACCCAACGGCGTTCAATCGCATCTAACCAAACAACTTGGTCACAACCCTTTGCTGCTGCTTGCTTCTGAGCAACAAGTGAAGCTGCATAATTTCCGCCGCATTTTGCTTCGCCAGTTCCCCCGATTGCTGCACGAACATATTCCGTTGAAATCCAGACAGTTACTGCTTTGGCAGCATTGAAATATGCGCCAGCAGGAGTTGCAATCAACATATACATAGCTTGGTTTGATGGTCGAACCCCAAGACCTACTTCGGTCGCAAACATAAATGGCCGAATATAAAGTGATTCGCCAACTTTATTTGGAACCCACTTTCGATCTTGCTTAACAAGAGTGGTGATGGTTTCGATAAATTCGCTAACGCTAAGTTCTGGAAGTGCTAACCGCGCCGCGCTTCTTGCAAAGCGAAGAGCATTAGCATCCGGGCGAAATAGCGAAATACTTCCATCAGGTTGGGAGTAAGCCTTCATTCCTTCAAAGATTTCTTGTCCGTAGTGAAATACCGCAGTCGCAGGATCTAAAGTGATTGGGCCATACGCCTTAAGTTCAGCATCGCTCCAACCATCGGCTTCGCTCCAATTAGCGACAACCATATTGTCTGTGTAGTACTTACCAAATCCTCCTGCAGCAACTTTTGCATCGCGATCAGCATCTGGAAGCGGATTAGGATTTGGATTTAAATTTATCTTCATTTCGCACCAGAAACGCCTGCTGCTAGTGCATCACCAATTTGAGTTGTGCTGCGCTTTGCATCACCGCGC
>WLIM01000102.1 GCA_009702205.1 Actinomycetota bacterium
ACTGCAAGGGGGACCTTGTGGGAGAGTAGATCGCCGCCGGACATCATTATAAAAAGGAGCTAGTCCTTAACTTAGGTTATAGGACGGCTCCTTTTTTATTTCATTTGCTAATTTGAATCTCCATAAAATATTTTGCACAATCCAATTCTATTAACAACTCAATTAATAAGCTATAAATAGAATTTCTTTAATAGCGATGATTCTCGCAACTTAGAAAATTTCTTAGTTGGATGAAATTGGATTTGAAATGACATTAGCAAAAAAGAAGAAAATGGTTGCTATAAATAGGATCAAAATCAAGGAGCCTATGGCGGTAATCGAGGATTATCAACCTGTAAATGAAGTGTTTCTCGTGGGAAGAGTGACAAGTTTGGCTATTGAGAAGATTCTTCCCAGCGGGGATAAAGTTGTCGAATTCAGAGTAGTCATCGGTCGACAGAAGTCTCGCGGCGCTAAGAAGGAAGTCGATTCTCTGGATATAGCTGCCTGGAGTTCTAAAGCGAGAAAGAGTGCTTTAGCGGTCAAACTAGGTAGTTGGGTTGAGGTAACAGGATCGGTAAGACGCCGTTTCTGGCAGGCCCCGACCGGTCTTGCAAGTCGTTGGCAGGTCGAAGCAAGCGAGGTAGTTCGACTTTAGATACGGTTGTGCCATGGCCTCTGACATAAATTCTGTTCTGAAAAAGTACCTTTCAAGCTTTGGTAAAAATGAGGAGGCGCTAACAGAGTTGACTCGCAATTTGCGCGGCTGGATAGTGGAAAACGGTGAAGTCGTAAAAGCTCGAATTGAAGATCAGATAGATGAAGCTGCAGTTCGTATGGGTTTCGCAAAGACGAGCGAACTAGATCACCTCAATGCGCGCATCGCTGAACTTGAATCCAGGTTAGAAAATGGAGCAAAGAAGAGTTCCAAGTTGAGCACAAAGAAGAAAGCTGCGCCTGTTGTGAAAACTCAGCCAGTAAAGAAAACAGTTAAGTCATCGAAAAAGACGGCTAGTAGTAGAAAGAGAGTCTCTAAATGAGCGAGATTAGTAATTCGGAGAAAATTGATTTAGCAGGGGTTAAGAGGCGCATAGCTGAAATTTCTCTCAAGCCGCTAGATGTGCATTCGCAAGAGTTTGAGGCAATTCATGAAGATTTGAACAGAGCTTTATCAGAAATAGATGGCCTGTAGGAATAATTAATGAAGACACGGCTTGATGCGGAACTTGTGCGGAGAGGTCTGGCTAGATCTCGAGATCATGCCGCTGATTTGATTGAATCGAGATCAGTGTTAGTAACTGGAATTCCCGCATCTAAGCCAGCAAGTCAGGTCGATGCTCAAACTTCAATTACCATTGCAGGGGAGCGAGATGATTTTGTGTCAAGAGGCGGACATAAATTGGCTGGAGCATTAGATGCATTTCCAGCAATTAATGTAAGCGAAAAGAGCGCGTTAGACGCTGGTGCTTCCACAGGTGGTTTTACCGATGTACTTTTGAAGCGCGGTGTAAAGAAAGTTGTGGCAGTAGATGTCGGTTATGGGCAGTTGGCTTGGGAGTTACGAAATGATCCGCGAGTAACTATTCTAGATCGAACTAATGTGCGACATTTAACGATTGAACAAGTTGGGGAGAGAGTTGATTTAGTTGTTGCAGATCTATCTTTTATTTCGCTAACACTAGTTCTCCCAGCTTTGGTCTCGGTATCTCAGAGCAGCGCTGATTTTTTGGTAATGGTTAAACCTCAATTCGAAGTAGGGCGTGAAAAATTAGGTGCGGGTGGAGTCGTTCGAGACAGCGCGCTGCGCAAAAGTGCTGTACTCGAAGTAGCAGATTGCGCTTACGATATGGGACTCGGCTGTGAAGGTGTTGTAGCTAGCTCACTTCCAGGGCCATCTGGAAATGTCGAGTATTTTCTCTGGTTAAAGCGAGGGGCTACCGAGCTCTCGGAAGCTGATTTAGATGACGCTATTTTGAAGGGACCGCAGTGAAAAGAGTTCTTTTAATAGTCCATCCCACTCGTCCGGCAGCCGCTAAGTTTGCTAACGAATTAGCCAAAAAATTTGTCGAGAATGAGTTTGAAATCTTGTCGAATTATCCGGAGTTGGTTCTTGGCGCCAAAGAAATATTTGATGTCAGGGACGCCGACTGGGCAGTAGTTCTAGGGGGCGATGGCACGATTCTTCGTGCTGCAGAAATTGTTCGTGGTCATAAAGTTCCAATCATCGGAATCAATTTGGGAAACGTTGGATTTCTTGCCGAGATATCTCAACCATCGGTAGATGAAATTGTTAAGGCTGTGTTGACTTCGAATATTCATATTGAAGCCCGGCTCTTACTAAAGTATGAAATTAAACGTGGTGAGAAAACTATTTCTCAGGGTTGGGCCTTGAATGAAATCTCAATAGAACGGAGTTCAACTCAAATGTTAGAGCTCTTTCTTCAGATTGATGGTCGACCTTTATCTAAGTGGGGCTGTGATGGCGTAATTTGCGCAACACCAACTGGTTCCACCGCATACGCATTCTCTGCTGGAGGTCCAGTTGTTTGGCCCGAAGTCAGTGCACTTGTATTGCTACCGCTTGCAGCACATGCACTTTTTTCAAGACCAATGGTGGTCTCACCTGATTGTGAGGTTGTAATTGATGTGTCATCGGAGAGTGCTCAGATTTCAGCCGATGGTCTACGCCATGTAGAACTTCAAAAAGGTGATCGGGTAGAGATAACTAAGGATGCTCATACGGTTGAGCTTGCCTACATAAATCCGGGCAATTTCACCGATCGACTTGTGGCGAAATTCAAATTGCCTATTGAAGGTTGGCGCGGAGATATAGCTTGATGTCTTCAGATATTGATTTTGGAATAGCTTGGTAAATGTCTATTCCTAAGAAAGCGAAAACCCAACTAACGGAGTTATCAATTCGAAGCCTTGGTGTAATTGATTCCGCAGAGATTGAAATCGGAAGCGGTTTGACCGTAATCACAGGTGAAACAGGTGCTGGTAAAACAATGGTTCTGACTGCTCTTAATCTTATTCTTGGTTCGAAATCTGATCCAGATCTGATTCGAAATGGTGAAGATCGTCTAGTGGTAAGTGGAAAATTCCAGCTAACGAAAGAATTGATTGATCAGGCCGAGGAAGTTGGTGGACAAGTTGAAGACGGGGAATTGATAATCACTCGGAGTGTTAATAATCAGGGTAAATCAAAAATGGTCTTTGGAGGAGTGGCATCTACTGCGTCTCAAGTTAGCGAGTTTGGCGAAGAATTAATCGAAATCCATGCTCAAGCGAGTTCTGCGAGACTGGCCAAGGGCAGTGTTCAACGCAATCTCTTAGATTCTTTCGCAGGTCACGAAGAGCTTTCATCAACGTATGTTTCCTTCTTTGAAGAATTTAATAAGAATAGAAAACGAATCTCTGAACTTAAGAATCAACTTCAAGCCAGAGATTTGGAGATATCTAAACTAGAAACTCTCGTCAATGATTATGAGAAAGTAAAGCCTAAAGCTGGCGAGCTTGCTGAATTGGATAACGAGATAACAAAACTTGGTTCGATAGAAGCTCTAAATACCGGCATTTCTCAAGTCTTAGCGAACATAAGTGGCGAAGATTCTTCGATAATAAGCCTTCTTTACTCCGACAAGAGGACTTTAGAAACTCTTGTCGGTAAAGACTCTAATCTCGATAAAATTATCGAGAGATTTGCGGATATCAGTTATGAATTGAGTGAGACTAATTTAGATTTAGAACGCTACTTAGCCAATCTTGAGGCAGATCCGCATAGATTCGATTCATTACAGTCGCGTAAAAGTGAACTCAACGCCTTTGTTAAAAAATATGGGAGAGGCGAAGATCGTGAAAAGGCGCTCTCC
>WLIM01000103.1 GCA_009702205.1 Actinomycetota bacterium
CGGCATCTGAAATGCAATCAATGTGTTTAACCATCGCACGAATTGAATTTCCGTGTGCTGTAACTAAAACAGTTTTGCCCGCATTCATGTCATCTGCAATTTCACCAGTTAAATACGGAATCATTCGAGTTATAACATCTTTAAGACATTCGGTCTTTGGAAGCTCTGCGCCTAAATCTGCATAACGGGGATCGCCAAATTGTGAATATTTATCATTGTCATCAATTGGTGGTGGCGGAACATCGAAAGAGCGGCGCCATAATTGGAATTGCTCTTCGCCATATTGCGCGAGCGTCTCTTTCTTATCTTTACCCTGAAGCGCGCCGTAGTGGCGCTCGTTAAGACGCCAACTGCGCTTTACTGGAATCCAGTGGCGATCTGCAGCATCTAGAGCTAATTGTGAAGTGTGGATCGCGCGACGAAGAAGAGATGTGTGAACGATATCTGGAAGCAATCCGCGCTCTTTAAGTAATTGACCACCGCGCTTAGCTTCTTCAATTCCTTTTTCAGATAAACGAACATCAACCCAACCAGTAAACAAGTTAAGGGCGTTCCACTCACTCTCACCATGGCGCAGCAAAATCAATTTCTTTGTCATGAGTAAATCCTATTTCGTTTTAGATTAAATGTTCAAATGCTTTTAGATTTGAAAGCGATTCGCCGCGCGATACCCGCCAAGCCCATTCGCGACGGATGGATGATGCGAATCCGAGTTCAAGTAATGGATTAAACGAGGAGTCCGAATATTGAAGAACAGCGCCCAAGATTCGATCAATTTCAATATCAGTCACTGCTGGCAATGGCAGGCGGCCAACTAAAAAAATATCGCCCAGCTCGTTAATCGCAAAAGTAACGGCATACATCGATGCGTTCTTTGTTAAGAGCCATTCGTGAACTTTATCCGCGTTCTCATCGGGTTTACGAATTACAAATGCGTTGATGCTCAAGGAATTATCACCAACAATGAGTGCGCAATGCGTCTGTAATTTTTTCTCACCTGGCAAGGTAACTAGGAAGGTATTTTCACCGTTTTTTTCAAAATCTAAATCATGTGATTCTAAAAAATCTTCAATAATTATGCGGGGATCAATCATTTTTAATTTGCGACCCAGAGCGAATTGATTTTTGGCTTTGATAAGACCCAGTCATAAACATCTAAAGTTTGGCGCGCGGTTGTTTCCCAGCCAAAACGCTTTGCATGTTCGATTGCGCCCATCGATAACAAAACTCGACGTTGCGGTTCTGCAATAAGTCTTGAAAGCACCGATGACCAAGCTTTTGGATCGTGACCATCAACTAGTGTTCCTGAAATTCCATCCGAGACCGCGGTGCGAAGTCCGCCCACGGCGCTTGCAACAACTGGTGTTCCACATGCTTGGGCTTCGAGTGCCACTAATCCAAAGCTTTCAGAATATGAAGGTACGCAAACTAAATCTGAAGCGCGATACCAATCGGCAAGTTCACTTCTAGATACTGGCTCTTTGAAGTGAATTAATTCTGAGACACCCAAGAATTGTGCAAGTTTTGCTAAACGTTCTGGCTCATTAATTCCAGTACCAGATGCGCCACCCATAATTACTAACGCTAACTTTGCACGTAGATGAGGCGTATGCGCCACCATTTCAGCGACTGCGCGAACTAAAACTTCAGGTCCTTTGTGTGGCTGAATACGACCAACGAAAGTTAAGAGGATTGCATCTTGTGCGATATTTAAAATATTTCTTGCACTTGATTTTCCGTGACCGGGGGTAAAGCGTTGCAAATCTACGCCTGGCGTTACAACTTTTACGCGATCAGGTTCGGCGCCATAAAGTGAGACCAAACTTGCTGCTTCAGCATCGGTATTTGCAATTAAAGCTTTTGCATTTTGCACGATTTGTTCTTCGCCAAGTGCGCGAATTAGTGGCTCTGGTGAATCACCTTCGGCAAGTGCTTGGTTCTTAACCTTTGCCATCGTGTGCATAGTGTGAACAAGCGGTACACCTGTGCGCTCTGAAATCATCCAACCGAGTTGGCCACTGATCCAATAATGCGAATGAATAATGTCGTAGTAATCATTTGGTTTACCACTTTGGTGTTCCATAAACGCGTGAGTAAGTGCGCCAATTTGAGATGGTAGTTCCTCTTTAGTTAGCGCACCAATTGGTCCCGCTTCTAAATGGTGAACAGTTACACCGCGAGCAATTTCAACTGCATCTGCCAATCCGGTTTTATCAGCGCGAGTAAAAATATCTACTTCAACACCAGAACTAGCCATCTTGATTGAATTTTCGACAACATAAACATTCATGCCGCCAGCATCGCCCACACCTGCTTGTTCAAGTGGAGATGTGTGCACCATCAAGGTTGCAATGCGGCTTTTCATTTAGAGAACAGCTCGCATTCCACCGACAATATTTGCACCACCATAAACGTTAAATTCTTCTTCTTTTGTAGTGATTCCCCACTCAAGAAGAGCGGCATGCATAATTGCGCCAAATGCGCGCCAAGAACCATCGCTAATTTTAAATACTAAAGTGCGGCCATCAGACATTGAAGCGACTTCGACAGCTTCTGCGCCTTCCTTCATAAATAAACCAGGAACGCTCTTCATTGTCCGAGTTGTAAGGCGGCCTTCGCCAGCAACCATTTCTGGATGTGAACGCGCCGCGTTCATAACTTCAACATGAACTGGATCCTTTGAAACTGTTATGTTGCGAATTGCATTTGCAAGTTCGCGAGTAGTTAGCGCAAATAGCGGTGCGCCACATCCATCAAAAGTTTTATTCGAAACTTTTGCACCGGCCAAATTTTCAATTTCGGCCAATACTGCTACTTGTAGTGGGTGATCAGCGTTCAAATAAGTTTTGATATCCCAACCATTTGCCACACATGTCGCAAGCATGCCGGCATGCTTTCCAGAGCAGTTCATTGCAAGTCGGGTTGCAGCTTTTTCGCCCCAAGCAATTCGCTCGGCATCACCAAGTGGTTTATCAAAAGCACATTGCAAATCACTTTCACTTAGCCCAACACTTGCCAAAATTTCTAAAACACCTTCTTGATGCATAGCGGCGCCAGAATGACTTGCTTCAACTAAAGCCAATAAGCGCGGCTCTAATTTCAAACCATTTCTAACCATCGCACTTGCCTGCATACATTTAACTGAAGATCTTGGAAAAATCGGCATATCAACCGATCCCTTGGTTTTATAAACCGAACCATCAGCGTTCAACATAATTAAATGTCCGGTGTGAATTGATTCGACTAAACCATTACGGGTTAATTCAGCAAGAACTTCGCCGCGAAAATCGCCTGTCATTCTTATTCGCCACTCTGACGTTCTAAGCTCGACCAAATATGTGCCTGCAAAGTTTGTCCTTCTGCTGCCATGTCGTAAGCAAAGAAGAGTTGACCTTCTACTAATCCGTAAAGTCGTTGTCCTGCGGTGACAATCTTTGCCGATGGCGCGGAATAACCTTGATCCATAGCTAATTGAATTTTTGGACCATCGTGCACGCCGACCCAACCTTCAGAAATTCCAGTGTTGTGTGCGAGAACAACTTCTAAAGTTTTATTCTCTTTTGGACGCCAGAACCCAACTTCAGATGCACCTGGGCGCAGAATTTCATTCTCATCATTAATTATCCAAGAACGTGAAAAATAATTTAAGAATGGGCGACCATCGTGATTGAAAGTAACTTCTTGAGCGAATTGAAATGGTTCGATTCCAGGATATTCACCAGATCCTTTTCCGCGCCAGGTTCCAATCAACCAAGCAAGTGGATA
>WLIM01000104.1 GCA_009702205.1 Actinomycetota bacterium
ACCGCAAGCCGTGATCTTGAAGATTTAGGAGCCACGCGCGTTCGTGACGCTAACGGCGAGTTTCAATATGTAATTCCGGAAGAGACAAATACAAAAAGCAACTCAGCAGCAAATCTAATTATGAGCGTTACGGCGAGTGGCAACTTGGCAGTTGTTCGTACTCCTCCAGGTGGGGCGCAATTGCTTGCAAGTGCAATAGATCGCAATTCACTCAACGGATCAATTAAAAGTGCAATCGGAACAATTGCTGGTGATGACACCGTTCTTGTTGTATCGAAGAGTGCAAACGGTGGTGCAGAGCTCGCAAAATCAATAACAAATTACGCAACAAGTTCTAAAGGGAAGAGGAAATAAATGGCGCTCTGGGGTGGAAGATTTTCAAGGCAACCGGCGCAATCTGTCGCTGCGCTCTCAAGAAGCGTGGACTTCGATTGGCGTCTTGCGCCGTATGACATCAAAGTTAATCTCGCCCATCTAGATGGTTTGGTGGCAGCAGGGGTTATCGCGGCTGGAAATGGTGAGGTAATTCGTGCCGGATTAAAAGCACTTGGCAGTGAAATAGTTACAGGAAAATTCACCTATAACGACAATGATGAAGATGTCCATAGCGCGATTGAACGTGGGCTTATTACCAAGATAGGAGCGATAGGTGGAGCTCTAAGGGCGGGGCGTTCTCGTAACGATTTGGTAGTAACTGATTTCAAACTCTATTTAATTGATCACTTGCTCGAAATTGCCGCTTTGACTACGGATCTCATTGCAGCTTTCAACGTGCAAAGCGAGAAGCTCGTTGAAGTAATCGCACCAGGATTCACCCACTTACAGCATGCTCAGCCAATAGTTTTTGGTCACGAACTTGCGAAACATTCTCAAGCCCTACTTCGCGACGTAGATCGTATTGGTGATTGGATAGTTAGAAATAATTTCTCGCCATTAGGTTCGGGCGCACTGGCGGGAAGTGGTCTACAACCCAATCCAGAAGCGAGCGCGCAATCATTAGGATTTGATGGAGTATTAGCGAATAGTATCGACGCAGTAAGTGATCGCGATTTCGCAGCCGAAGCACTTTTCATAATGGCGATGTTAGGTGTTCATCTTTCACGTATTGGCGAAGAATTTACGCTTTGGAGCACTACTGAATTTGCTTGGGTTGTAATAGATGATGCGTATTCAACGGGATCTTCAATAATGCCACAGAAGAAGAATCCTGACATAGCCGAACTAGCGCGCGGAAAAAGTGGGCGTTTAATTGGAAACTTAACAGCGCTGCTTGCGACTCTTAAGGGATTGCCTTTTGCCTACAACAGAGATTTGCAAGAGGATAAAGAACCAACATTTGATTCTGTCGAAACTCTTCTAGTCTTATTGCCAGCATTGACTGGAATGGTAGAAACCGCAAAATTCAACACGAAAACTATCTCGAATGAAGCCCATTCTGGTTTTGCATTAGCAACGGAGATTGCAGATTACTTAGCAAAGAAGTCAATTCCTTTTGCCGCAGCTCATGGCGCGGCAGGGGAGTGCGTGAAATTATGCGAAAGTTCTGGTATCGAACTTCACGAATTAACAGAGGCCCAACTACAAGCCATTCATCCAGAGTTAAAATCGGATCTTAAAGTTTTTCTTACAACTGCGGGAGCGGTCGCCTCACGAACATCCTCACTCGGTACATCTATTTCAAGCGTCACTAAGCAAATTGCTGATCTTAAAACTGCCACGGCTGAAGCCAAGGGCTGGATATCCAACGAGGTTGCACGATTTTCGGGCATGATGACGCCATGAGCTCGGAACTTTTTGCAGATTTAGAATGGCGCGGATTACTCGCGCAAACCACCGACCGAGAAGCACTCTTGAAGGAATTAAGTTCGGCTCCCGTTAAGTTCTATATCGGTTTTGATCCAACCGCACCAAGTTTGCACGTCGGAAACTTGGTAGTAATTCTCGTAATGCGTCGCTTTCAATTAGCTGGCCATCTTCCAATTGCTCTCGTTGGTGGAGCAACTGGGCTAGTCGGTGACCCAAGTGGTCGCAATGAAGAGCGCACATTGAATGATGAATCTGTCGTAGAAGAGTGGGTTGGAAACATCCGCAGCCAACTCTCAAAATTCTTAGATTTTGATTCGAAGACGAATGCCGCAGTTATGGCTAACAATTTGGATTGGACCAAGCCGGTATCTGCACTGGAGTTTCTCCGCGATATTGGAAAGCATTTTAGTGTTAACCAAATGCTTGCTAAGGACTCGGTATCCTCGCGTTTAGAAAGTGGCGGAATTTCCTATACTGAATTTTCATATCAAGTATTGCAAGCTTTTGATTATTTAGAACTTTATCGCCGTGACAATTGCAGACTTCAACTCGGTGGTTCTGATCAATGGGGAAATATCGTTGCGGGATTAGATTTGATTCGGAAAGTAGAAGGCGGTTCCGCACACGCATTTACTATCCCTTTAATGGCAAAATCTGATGGCAGTAAGTTTGGAAAAACGGCTGGCGGTTCGGTTTGGCTTGATAGCGAGATGACATCTCCATATGCCTTCTATCAATTCTGGATTAACACTGATGATGCGGATGTTGCGAAATACTTAAAAGTTTTTTCATTTAAGAACCGCGTAGAGATTGAAAGATTAATAGAAACAGTAAAAGTAAATCCTGGTGCGAGAGAAGCACAACGTGAACTTGCACGTGAGTTAACTACAATGGTTCACGGCGCTGATCAGTGCGAGAAAGTTGAAGCAGCTTCGAAGGCACTCTTTGGTCAAGGAGAGCTAAAGGATTTGGATGAAAAAACTTTAGCCGCGGCGCTCTCGCAATTGCCAAAAACATCCATCGCTAAGAACGAGGCATTCCCATCATGGGTTGATTTATTGACGGCAACTGGCGTTGTCGAATCCAAATCTGCCGCTCGGAGAATTGTTAAAGAGAATGGCGCATATTTAAATAATGAAAAAATAGCCGGTGAAGATTTTGCACCAAGTAAATCTGATCTTATTCATGGCCGATTTTTAGTGCTTCGAAAAGGCAAGCGAGATCTAGCCTCTGTGGAAGTTCTTTAATCTGGTTGTTTTAACGCTCATTTTCTTCACTTTTTCGATTACCAAATAGTTGAAGATGTATTGTCCAAAGGATTTGCTGACTTTTTAGGCGTAAATATCACCGATTTTGGCGTGATTAACCTCGCACGAAATTCCCACTATTTTGACCATAATTGGCCCAAATCTGGGAGCCCGAATTTGACCCTAGCCAAGGCATCGGCTATCTTTACCCCTCGCTTGCGAATTGGACGAAAAACCCTTTAAAAACGGGGTAAATAAGGCCAAGCAGCGTTAAGAATTTCCAAGCTCTATGAAGGATTTACCGGATTTGCTCTTCCGTGTGCCTTCCACTAGGTTTGGCGGTCTGCCCTGCAATCGGTGAGAAATCATCGTGACCGGAGCGCATTCGTACCTTGAGAACTCAACAACGTGCAAAAATCAATGCCAATCGGCATATATTGGCCTGCCCCTGTTTTCAGGGCGTAGAAAAAATATGCCAAATTCCTTTGTATTTCCATGACTTCGACGCCCCTCAAAAGGCGGCGGATATTGGGTACAGAAACAAAAACAATTGGTAAAAATGAAATAGCTATAAACGCTAGTTTCGTTTTTTTGCCAGATCACAACTTTCTATGGAGAGTTTGATCCTGGCTCAGGACGAACGCTGGCGGC
>WLIM01000105.1 GCA_009702205.1 Actinomycetota bacterium
AGATACAAATGCACTTGCTAAAAGTTGACCTTCAATAGCGATATTTATAACTCCAGAACGTTCACAAATTAAACCTGACATTGAACCAAAGATAAGTGGAACCGCTAAGAGCAGCGCTCCTTGTAGAAGACCAGTAAAAGGAATGAATTTTCCGGAAGCAACCCAAGTAATAAATGACATCAGTATTCCAAAAGTTGAAATTGCAGCAGGAATGACAATTTTGCTCCCAGCGCGGAAGGCAAGTACCGCTACGGCTGATGCGAGAACGGCGATAACCGAGAATATTCTCGCTCCTGTGGCAGATGCAATAACCCACTCTTTGATTAAGACCCACTCGTTATTTAAGACAAAACCAAATGTTGTCTTATCTTTTCCGGGTGATATAAATCCGAAAAATATTAATGAAAGCGTTGATAATAAAGATATTACAGAGACTCCAGCTAGGCGGCGCTTTTCAATGTTTGATCTTACTTTTCTCATCCATTCCACCCCTTCGAAGTAAGTGAAGTTGATGAGTTCATCTTCTTAATTTTAAATACATAACGGACAAATGTTGGGGCTGCGATGAAGAGAACAATTAAGGCTTGAGTTACCAGGACGATATCAAGTGGAACTCCTGTGCTTGATTGCATCGTTCTTCCACCAGCATGTAGCGCTCCAAATAACAGCGCAGCAAAAACTGTTCCAAGTGGTTGGGCTCGACCAAGTAGAGCGACAGTAATTGCATCAAAACCAAAAGATCCAGCGATATCTGCGTTCAATGCATACTCGCTGCCAAGAACTTGTACTGCGCCGCCTAAGCCTGCAAGTGCTCCGCAAATCATCATGGTCGAAGTAATCACAAAAGGAACTGAAATTCCTGCAGTTTTAGCTGCTTGGCCATTTGCACCAACTGCGCGGAATTTAAAACCAATTGTCGTTTTGGTCAGAAGCCACCAGACAAAAACTGCCGCTGCTAGCGCAATAAAAATTCCAAAATTTAATCTGAAGTTCGACCCTGCAAGAAGTGGAAGCCTGGAGTTCTGATTTACTTCTGGGGCAATTGGGTCAATGCGTCCTGGACGCAAGAAACTTTGTGTCTTTAGAATCCACAAGATGAAATAACTAGCGATGTAGTTCATCATGATGGTCAAAATAACTTCATGAGCGCCAGTTCTCGCCTTTAATAGGCCAACAATTCCACCCCAAATCGCGGCGAAGAACGCACCTGCTAACGCCGCAGCAAGTATGTGAACACCTACTGGTAAATGGAAATGAAAACCAACATATGAAGCACCGATCGCGCCCATAATAAATTGGCCTTGCGCACCAATGTTAAAAAGACCAGATTTAAAAGCTAGCGCAACTGAAAGTCCAGTTAGTATCAGTGGGGTTGCGGTAACAATAGTTTCAGAGAGCGGGTAGAACCCGTGAATAAAAGTGTGGCCCTTGGTTAAGTTAACGTCATAGACAGATCCCTGGAAAAGAGCTAAATATGCATTTCCAACTGCCGCAAGTGCACTCTTAACAAATTGAATTGGTGATGAAAACTTTGCCAAAACCTTTGCATCAGAGATTGCAATGATTAGGCCAGTAAGAGTGAAGGCCATGAAGAAAGAGAGCCCCGGTAATTTAATTGCCTGCAAGAATTTCGAAAATGAATTACGCATTAGGTAGTTGCCTTCTTGCTAACTACGCCGGCCATCAATAGACCAAGCTCCTCACGAGTAACCCCGGAGTCAACAATTTCTAAGATTTCACCGCGATACATAACCGCGATGCGATCAGCCAGCGCCATAACTTCATCTAGTTCTGTACTAAACAAAATTACTCCACGACCAAGGTCGCGTTCAGCGAGTATGCGTTCATGCACAAACTCAATTGAGCCAACGTCTAACCCTCGCGTTGGTTGTGATGCAACAAGTACCTTGACTGGCCTTGATAGTTCGCGGGCAATAACAACTTTCTGCTTGTTTCCACCAGAGAGCGTTGAAACTGCATCCGAGACCGATTGCAATCGAATATCAAATTCTGTGACGCGCTTCTGCGCCTCTGACATGACCGTATTTGCAGAAAGGCTAATTCCTTTCGCATAAGGAAGTTGATCGTGTAAATCTAGAATCAAATTCTCTGCAATCGAAAAACTGCCAACGAGTCCATCTAGTTCGCGAGATTCAGGGATGAATGCAATTCCGGCGTGGAGTGATTCATAGATGCTTGCGCCACGAATTTCCTTGCCATCTAATTTAATTGATCCTTCGATATGGTCTTCAAGATTGATAAGCGCTCTTGCTAATTCGGATTGGCCATTTCCTTGAACGCCAGCAATTGCCAGAACTTCGCCAGCATTAACATGAAAATTAACACCCTTTACTATCGCGCCACCCATGGCATCTCGAACAGTTAAATCTCTTGCTTCCAGGATTGGGGCACCGATTTGATGTTTAAGTTTTTCAGGGGCCAAATCAACCTCTCGGCCGACCATCATTGATGCAAGTTCACCTTCGGAAGTTGTAGGTGACACCGCAGCAACAACTTTGCCTCGTCTGATGATAGAAATTTTATCTGCCACCGCTCGAACCTCACGCAACTTGTGCGTAATGAAAATAATAGAAGTTCCTTTACGTTTAAGCTCTTGCATAGTTTTTAAGAGTTCATCGGTTTCTTGAGGCGTAAGAACTGCCGTAGGTTCATCAAGAATCAAAACTTTTGCTTCATAAATTAGAGCACGGATAATTTCAACTTTTTGTTGTATTCCGACTGGAAGACTCTCAACGATTGCATCTGGATCAACTTCAAAACCGAAATCTTTAGAGACTTTTCGAATCGCTTCGCGCGCGCCAGCAATATCCAAAACACCAAGATTCTTTGTTTTTTCATGGCCGAGAACAATGTTTTCCGCGACCGTGAATACCGGTATTAACATAAAGTGTTGGTGAACCATGCCGATACCTGCATTTAGCGCATCGCTAGGTTCGGAAATGTCGATAGGTTTTTCATCTACCAAGATTTCGCCGCTATCTGCCTTCAATAGCCCATACACAATATTCATTAGCGTTGATTTTCCAGCGCCATTCTCGCCAAGTATTGCGTGGATCTCTCCGGTTTCAACTCTTAAATTAATTGAATCGTTGGCGGTGAAAGAACCAAAGGTCTTGGTAATTGCGCGCAGCTCTAATGACACATTGGAATCCTAGCGATTTAATCGCAAAAAAACAGGAGGTCCGATATTCCGGAACCTCCTGTTTTAACTTTTTTTGCTATTTAGATCTTAAGTGTTCCCGCGATTATGTCGTTCTTAATCTTTAGGATTTCACTCTTTAGCTTTGCTGGAACCTTTGAATTAAGGTCGTGGAATGGCGCAAGTGAAACACCCTTGTTCTTCAGTGTTCCTACGTATGCCTTACCTGTGTACTTCTTAGAAGCAACGTCAGCAGCTACAGACTTGATTGAAGCGCCGATTTCCTTTACAACTGTTGTAAGGAGAATTGACTTACCAGCTGTTAGAAGGCCGTAACCATCTGAGTCAACCCAGATAGTAAGTGACTTCTTGCTCTTCTCTGACGCAGCTGCGTAAGGAGCTCCAAGGTTTCCACCAACAGGAAGGATGATGTCAGCACCTTGTTGTTCAAATGCCTTTGACATTGTTAGCGCCTTGTTCTGGTCTGAGAAGTTACCTACGAATGAACCAGCCTTTGGATTGGCAGTATCCCATCCAAGA
>WLIM01000106.1 GCA_009702205.1 Actinomycetota bacterium
AGTTTCATTTGGATTTCGGTATTGCATAAATTCAACGACAGCGCCATCAACTAGTACAAATGCGACGCGAACAAAACCATCAGCAACATCCCATGGCTCTAACAAAATTTCATGTCCCTTAATTGCTTCATCAACGCTATCGACGCGGTATGCAACGTGTGGCAGATGGCGGATTGGCCCGGTTACAGGAGTGTCATGTTCGTAGCGAAGGTATTCCACATTTGCCGGATGGATTCTTGGATTGGTAACCCAGACTCTGGTCGCATCAACGAAGTTCTCTTCGCCATGTTTCTCCTCGGTGATGACACCGATATGGTCGAAACGAGTGCGATCAAATTGCTTTGGACTCAAGGGCGCTCCTCCTAGTTAGCAGGAATTCTCCTTTCGGGCGTCGATTATGTCAATACCTCTTCCTATTCGATTTTGCCGCAAAACCAGCGTTTATTAGCGCCTTTATGGTTGACAAAGGGTTACACCCCTTGTTCGATTGCCTAACAACACCTCTAAGTGGGGTGAAGAGCAAATTAGATGAAATGTGGGAGGTTTTATGAATTCAATATTGAGCTCCAAGTCAAAGTCGCTTTCAGTAGCCAAAGTCGCAGTTCTTAGTTTGGCAGTTGGCCTACTAAGTGCCGTAACAGTAAGTGCGCCAACAAATGCTGCGGCAGGAGTTGCAAACCCAACTGTGGCATTCATGATGCCCGATGTAGATACCGCTCGCTGGGAAGGTAAAGACGCACCATTCTTTATTGCAGCTATGAAGAAGAGTTGCCCTACTTGCAAAGTTCTGCGTTACAACGCAAAGAACGATGCTGGTCAACAACTTCAGCAAGTTGAAGCAGCAGTAACTGCCGGCGCAAATGTATTAGTTATCTGCCCTGTTGATGGAAAGAGTATTTCACCAGCAATCAAAGCTGCAAAAGCTAAAGGCGTCTCTGTAATTTCATATGACCGCCTAATTTCTAATGCACCTGTTGATTACTATCTTGTATTTGATCCAATGAAAGTTGGCGAAGCTCAAGGTCAAGCAATCGTTGATCGTTTGAAGTCCCAAGGAATAACAAAGGGAAACATCATTGCAATCAATGGTGCACCAACCGATAGCGATGCACCTCATTACCGCGATTCTGCATTCGCAGTTCTAAAGGCTGCAGGATTTACAATCGCAAAGAGCTATGACACTCCAGGTTGGGATCCAGCAGAAGCTCAACGCGAAACCGATCAAGCTATTACCCAACTAGGTAAAGGTAAGTTCGTTGCAGTTCTTTCAGCTAACGATGGAATGGCTTCTGCAGTTGTTAAGTCACTTCAATCTGCTGGTATCAAGCCAATTGTTCCAGTTACTGGACAAGATGCTGAACTTGCAGCAATCCAACGCATCCTTACCGGTTCGCAATACATGACCGTGTACACACCTCTTGGAAAAGAAGCAGGCGGAGCCGCGACTCTAGCTATAGCTTTAGGCCAGAAAAAGGCGATTCCAGCAGGCTTAATCAATAAGCAAATCGACAATGGTGCTGGAAAAGTTCCATCTGTCTTCTTAGCTTCTGAAATAGTTACTCAGAAAACTATTAACCAAACCGTAATTGCCGGGAAGTTCTGGAAGGCATCAGACATTTGTACTGCTGCATTCAAGGCTGCTTGTAAAAAATACGGAATTAAGTAATGGTCGCACTGTTATCGCTTAAACAAATTAAGAAGAGTTACGGTCCAATTGAAGCGCTAAAAGGCGTCGATTTAGATCTATATTCTGGCGAAATTCTTGCTTTGGTTGGTGATAACGGTGCAGGTAAATCAACACTTATAAAAGTTCTTTCGGGGGCGATCACTCCAGATAGTGGAGAGATTGCCCTTGAAGGGAAAGTAGTTCAATTCCCAGATCCGAAAGCTTCGACAAGACATGGCTTGGCGACGGTTTATCAAGATCTAGCGTTATGTGAAAATTTAGATGTTGTTTCAAATCTTTTCTTAGGCCATGAAGAGCTATTCAAATTTAAGTTCCCACACATTCTTGCCTCGCTCAAAATGCAGCGCATGGCAATCGATTTATTATCTTCGCTTTCGATTAAGTTGCCATCCATTAGAAGTCGAGTTGAACAACTTTCTGGGGGACAGCGACAAGCGGTAGCAATCGCAAGATCACTTGCACGAGATCCACGAATAGTTTTATTGGATGAACCAACTGCGGCACTGGGTGCGGCTCAAAGAAGAGATCTACTTCAATTAATGCGCACGCTTCGCGATCGTGGGTTAGGCGTAATTTTTATTACTCACAACTTAAATGAAGTACTTGAAGTTGCGGACCGAGTTCTTGTTCTGCGACAAGGAAGTAATATTTCTGTAGCCCCAATAAAGCAAATTACGGAAGCATCACTAATCGCTGTTATAACTGGTATTTCCGATGATCTAACTGCAAAAGTAGGGGCTTAACCAATGTCCAAAGTTTCGAAGAAAGAAGTCGCTGGGCCTAAAAAGGGCAGACTTCCTGCAGCGATTCGTGAATTAGCACCCGCATTAAGCGCACTGATTTTAATTATGACTGTGATGACAGTTATAAATCACAAATTTTTATTGCCATCTAATATTTCAAATTTATTAATGCAGCAAGCTGAACCAGCAATGTTGGCTATCGGATTAGTAATGATTCTTTTCTTAGGCGAAATAGATTTATCTGTTGGCGCAGTAAGCGGATTCTGTGCGGCAATAATGGCCTCGCTCAGCGTCCGTCATGGCGTCGATCCAGTTCTCGCTATCGCTATCGCAATCGTCGTAGGCGCGTTTGTCGGTTTCTTCCAGAGTTTCTGGGTTGTTTCATTTGGTGTTCCAGCATTTATTGTGACGCTCGCAGGTTTGATTGGATGGCAGGGTGGTCTATTCGCCGTATTGGGTCAACAGGGAACCATTGGACTTACAGATCCCAAAATTGAATTTCTAACGCAATCTTTTCTCTCAAAGAGTTTTGCTTGGACTTTGTGTCTAGTGATAATCGCTATCTACACATATCTGCGAATTCAAACTACTCGACAAATAAAGACCTTGGGTCTTGAAGGTCCAAAATTTAAAACCGTAATAATTCAATCAATCATCTTTGCAGCCATTCTTATTATTTTACTTTCATATTTTCAGCAAGATCGCGGCGTTCCAGTTTCATTTTTCATAGTGCTATCAGCAGCGACTCTTCTGCATTTAGTCTCTAGGTACACCAGATTTGGCCGTCAGGTCTATGCAATTGGTGGAAATATGGAAGCTGCACGACGTGCTGGTATTCCAGTAAAGCGAGTAAGAGTTCAGGTTTTCATGATTGCAACTACCTGCGCTGCAATCGCTGGCGTATTGGGTGGCTCTCGGCTATCAGCAGTTGGTTCTGGCCAAGGTGGCGGAACCTTGCTCCTTAATTCAATTGCAGCTGTCGTAATCGGCGGAACAAGTTTATTTGGTGGCCGCGGGCATATCTGGTCCGCAGTTATAGGTTCGTTGATTATTGGAGCGATTTCAAATGGCATGGATTTACTTGCTCTGGCATCACCAATTAAGTATGTAGTAACAGCGCTAGTTCTCTTAGCGGCAGTAACTTTTGACTCTGTTAGTCGCAGTCGATCAGCGAAATTAATTCCCTAGGTATTAAGGAGCAGCACATGTCCCAATTCAAATATCAGCTCGCCAAATTTATAGATTTTCAAGATGCGGAAG
>WLIM01000107.1 GCA_009702205.1 Actinomycetota bacterium
AGGCGCAGAAGAGGCCATCACCTTGGAGCCTGTGAGAAGAGCCGGATACATATTTAAATGTAGCCGGGGTAGAACTTGCTTCGAGTCGCAGTAGAAAAAAGTGGTGCTGAATTTATATTCGGCACAAGGCGGGTGGTACCGCGGTGGATTTCACACCGTCCCTCCAAATTAACTAGAAGACAGAAGTTTTCCAGGGCTAATTTGAGAGGCAAGAATGTCAACGATTAAATCTCTTTCACCGCAGATCGATCTTCCTGCGGTCGAGCACGCAATTCTCTCGTTCTGGGAAACTCAAGAAATTTTTAAGAAAACTATCTCCGCGCGCGATGGTCAACCTTCATGGACTTTTTACGAAGGTCCACCTACTGCCAATGGAAAACCTGGCACACATCACATTGAAGCGCGAGTATTTAAGGATTTATTTCCACGTTATCAAACCATGAAAGGCAATCAAGTAATCCGTAAAGCGGGTTGGGATTGTCATGGATTGCCAGTTGAAATCGCCGTCGAGAAACAACTTGGATTTAACGGCAAGGGCGATATCGAAAAATATGGAATTGCAAAATTCAATGATCAATGTCGAATTTCAGTACAAGAACATGTTGGTGAATTCACTGCAATGACAAGGCGTATGGGCTTCTGGGTTGATTTCGATGAAGCTTATTGGACGATGTCTAGTGAATATGTTGAAAGCGTGTGGTGGTCTCTGCAACAAATTTGGAAGAAGGGGTTGCTAGTTCAAGATTACCGAGTAGCGCCTTATTGCCCACGATGTGGAACCGGATTATCTGATCACGAACTATCTCAAGGATATGAAACGATTAAAGACCAATCCGTCTATGTACGTTTTCCTGCAACTTCAGGAAAATTAGCAGAGCTAAAGGCGAGCCTATTGGTTTGGACTACAACACCATGGACCCTAGTTTCAAATACCGCAGTTGCAGTTAATCCAAAAATTGAGTACCAAGTAATTGAAATTGCCAATGAAGATACGACCGAGCGCCTAGTTGTAGCTACCAACTTGGCAGCAATCCTTGGCGAAGAGCGCAATGTCATTGCAACTTTCATGGGGTCAGAGTTAGAACATATTAAATATTCCGCGCCGCTTGGCTTCGTCGAAATCCCAGATGCGCACTACATAGTTCTTGCAGATTATGTAACAGTTGAAGACGGAACAGGTTTGGTTCATCAATCCCCTGCATTCGGCGCCGACGACTTTGCGGTTTGTAGAAAATACAATCTTCCTGTCGTCAACCCAATTGCACCCGATGGACACTTCCTGCCTGAAATTGAATTAATCGGTGGCGTATTTTTCAAAGATGCTGATAAGCCCCTAATCAAAGAGTTAAAGAGCAAGGGCTTACTCTTTTTGCAGAAACAATATGAGCACTCTTATCCGCACTGCTGGCGTTGCCATACGGCTCTTATGTATTACGCGCAACCTTCTTGGTATATCAGAACGACTGCAATTAAAGATGCGCTCCTTAGGGAAAATGCCAATACCAATTGGCATCCAGAAACAATTAAGACTGGACGATACGGAGATTGGTTAAATAACAATATTGATTGGGCAATATCGCGCAATCGATATTGGGGAACACCACTTCCAATCTGGCGCTGCGAAAATAAACATGAAGTCTGTGTTGGCTCACTCGCCGAACTTGGAGAGCTTGCTGGCACTGATATCTCTAAGAGCGATCCCCATAGACCTTTCGTGGATGACATAACTTTTAATTGTGCAGATTGCGGTCAAGTTATGAACCGCACTCCTGAAGTAATTGATTGTTGGTTTGATTCTGGCGCAATGCCTTTTGCGCAATGGGGCTATCCGCACAAGCCAGGTTCAGTTGAGAAATTTGAAGCGTCTTATCCAGCCGATTTCATTGCTGAAGCGATTGATCAAACCCGCGGCTGGTTTTACACACTTATGACTATCGGGACTCTGGTCTTTGACAAGAGTTCTTATGACACCGTTCTCTGTCTTGGCCACATCTTAGATAAAGATGGACGCAAGATGAGCAAGCACTTAGGAAATGTTCTAGAGCCAATTCCATTAATGGATCAACATGGCGCAGATGCAGTTCGTTGGTACATGCTTGCCGCGGGTTCACCTTGGAGCGCACGTCGAGTTGGGCACGATGCAATTTCTGATGTAGTTCGAAAGACACTTTTAACCTATTGGAACACAGTCTCTTTCTTTACGCTTTATGCCAAAGCTTCAAACTTTAAGTTATCGGGTTTAGCTGCAAACCCTTCAACGATGGATCGTTGGATACTCTCCGAATTAAATTCACTAGTTGCCAAAGTAGATCTGGCATATGCGAATTATGATTCCCAAGAAGCAGGTAGTTTGATTGGCGAATTCATTGATGATCTCTCAAATTGGTATGTTCGTAGATCTCGTCGCAAGTTCTGGGATGGCGATAGCGCCGCACTAAATACGCTTTATCACTGCTTAAAAGAGTTAACACTCGTGATGGCACCAATGGTTCCATTTATTACAGAACATGTTTGGCAAGAGATGGTTAGAAACCTAGAACCAAGTGAATTCGAATCTGTGCATCTTGCGAACTTCCCCGTTAGCTCCTCTTCAGCGATCGATGAGAAGCTTTCGAAATCAGTTCGACTATCTCGTCGATTAGTTGAACTTGGACGTGCGGCCCGCGCCGAATCAAAAGTTAAGATTCGACAACCACTTGCACGTGCATTAGTTGCCGCTTCAGGTTGGAATGAAATGGACACTGAAATTCGCTCGCACATATCTGATGAGCTAAACGTGATAGATCTAGATGAGATTGCATCAGCCGGTGCGGATTTAGTAAGTATCTCGGTCAAAGCTAATTTCAGAACTATTGGCGCAAAATTTGGCGGTGATGTTCAGGCAATAGCAAAGAGTATTAATGAGCTCGATCATGGTTCACTGGTGAAAACACTTCGCGAATCTGGCTCCGCCGAAATCAAATATGGCGCCGGACAGAGCGCTGTAATAGATATTGAAGATTTAGTGATTACTGAAACCCCTAAGCAAGGTTGGTCGGTTTCTAGCCATAACGGTGAGAGCGTTGCTCTCGATCTTGCGCTAACTCCTGAATTAATTGAAGCTGGGCTAGTACGTGAAGTAATTCGCGCAATTCAAGAGGAGCGTAAACAATCTGGCTTTGACATCAGTGACCGCATTTTTGTTAAGTGGGGCGCATCTAAGCAAGTAACTGATGCGATAACAAAGAATCTTGAGCTAATTGGCGAAGAGGTTCTCGCTACTAAATTTGAAAATGTTGCAGGAAAGAGTGACGATTCAAATGAGATGGGGCTCTGGTTAGAACTTGCTAAGAATAATTAGATACTTGACGCGATTGAAGAGATAACACTTGAAAGCAATTGCGCGCCAAAGAAAATCACTATAAACGACAGGTCAAGTGCTACAGGACCAAGTCTGAGTGGTGGAATGAAGCGGCGAACAAAGTTCACTACAGGATCTGTGATTGCGAAGATGAATTCTGCAATCGCGAGAATAATTCCACGTGGCCGCCAATTACTCGCAAAGATTCGAACATAATCCAGAATTAAACGTCCAACCAACGCTAAAACAAAGATGTTTAGCGCAGTATGTAATAAGTCAAATAGCAGACTCAATTAAGTATCAGCTCTGGTTGAAGAAGCTTGCCTGCGCAGCG
>WLIM01000108.1 GCA_009702205.1 Actinomycetota bacterium
ACAAGGCGAGATTGAGACTTTCACACTTAAAGGACCTGAAGATTTAGAAGCTGCTGCAGCCTTCGTAGCAAAGCATGGTGGCAATTAATGTCGCTCAAATTTACCCCGGAATCTCAGAACGCCCGCATTCTTTCTGTTGGCGCCTATCGACCACCTCGGGTTGTTCCAAACTCTGAAATTATTGATCGCATTGATTCAACAGATGAATGGATTCAGCAACGTACCGGAATTCAAACTCGTCACTTTGCAAGCGCTGATGAATCGCTTATTGATATGGCTGAAAAATCTGCGAACATTGCAATTGCTCGTGCTGGCCTGGCGGCCGAAGATATTGATGCCGTAATTTTTGCGACTATAAGTTATCCCTACCAAGCTCCTAGCGCTGCTACCGAATTACTTGTTCGCCTAGGAAACACTAAAGCTGCGGCCTTTGATATTTCTGCAGCCTGTGCTGGTTTCTGTTATGGCGTTGCACTGGCAAATGATTTAGTTCGTAACAAAACGGCAAAAAATGTTTTAGTTATGGGAGCTGAAAAACTCTCAGATTTCACAGATCCAGATGATCGTGCAACCGCTTTTATCTTTGCCGATGGCGCTGGCTCTGTAGTTATTGGTCCCTCACAAGATATTGGAATTGGCCCAACGGTTTGGGGGGCAAGTGCCGAAACTCGCGATGCAATTGTTCTCGAGCCTTCTTATCTTGAATATAAAAATAATCCAGGAAAACTTGATTTAGGTTGGCCAAATATCAATCAACAGGGTCAGACTGTTTTCCGCTGGGCGGTTTATGAAATTGCGCCGATCGCACTTCGCGCACTTGAAGCAGCTGGCTTAACTCCAGAAACCCTAGATGTATTTATCCCCCATCAAGCCAATGATCGAATCATTGAATCCCTCGTAAAATCGATGAAATTGCCCGAATCAGTAGTTGTTGCCCACGATATTCGTACCTCGGGTAATACTTCTTCCGCTTCGATTCCGTTGGCAATGGACGCGCTACTCGCCGAGAAGCCAGAACTTCACGGTAAGAGCGCACTTCTCATAGGATTTGGCGCAGGGCTTGTATATGCCGGCCAAGTTGTTGAACTACCAAACAAACCGAAAAACTAAAGTAAATAAGGAGATACGAGATGGCACTAACAGTTGAGACAGTACTTGAAGGAATCAAAGAGATTGTTGTAGAAGTTGCGGGTATTGATGCTGGCATCATCGCAATGGATAAGAAGTTCACAGATGATCTAGACGTTGATTCACTCAGCATGGTTGAAGTTGTCGTTGCTGCTGAAGAAAAGTTCGGCGTAAAGATTCCTGATGAAGAAGTAACAAAGATGGCAACTGTTGGCGATGCGGTTAACTTCATCGTTGCAAACGGTAAGTAGAAACTAACTTCTAAATGACACGACGTCGCGTAGTAGTAACTGGTCTTGGCGCCACTACCCCACTAGGTGGTGACGTCTCCTCAACATGGGAGGCGTTGCTTGCTGGAAAAAGTGGGGTGCGAAAACTCGAAGATGAGTGGGCACAAAGCGCATCAGTTACCTTCGCGGCGAGAGTCGCAGTAGAACCATCTGAAGTTATGGAGCGCGTAGAAATGCGTCGCTTAGATCGCTCCGAACAATTTGCGATGATCGCATCTCGCGAAGCTTGGAAGGATGCAGGTTCACCTGAAATTGATAAAGAACGCTTAGGTGTTGTTATCGCATCTGGCATTGGTGGCGTAATCACAATGCTTGATCAATACGATGTTTTGAAAGAGAAAGGTGCGCGCTTTGTAAGTCCGCACACTGTTCCAATGCTTATGCCAAATGGTCCAGCGGCAAATGTTGGCCTTGAATTACAAGCACGTGCCGGCGTTCATACTCCAGTAAGTGCATGTGCATCTGGCGCAGAAGCAGCCGGATACGCACTTGAAATGATTAGAAATAATCGCGCAGACATTGTTGTAACCGGTGGCGTTGAAGCCGCGATTCATGAATTGCCAATGTCGGGTTTTGCCTCAATGAAAGCGTTATCAACTCGAAATGACGATCCTGCAAAAGCATCACGCCCTTACGATAAAGATAGAGATGGCTTCGTACTTGGTGAAGGCGGCGGAGTTCTAGTTTTCGAAGAGCTTGAACACGCAAAAGCTCGTGGCGCAAAGATTTATGCCGAAGTTATGGGACAAGGTCTAACTTCTGATGGTTATCACATCGCCGCGCCAGACCCAGATGGTCAAGGTGTAACTCGCGCAGTTAAATTGGCGTTGGCAGATGCAAACATTCCATTATCCGAAATAGTGCACTTAAATGCGCACGCAACTTCAACTCCTGCAGGGGACGTTGCTGAAGCTAATGCGCTTGCAAACGCACTTGGAAGCGATATTTCACATGTTGCGGTTTCGGCTACAAAATCAATGACTGGGCACTTACTTGGTGGCGCTGGCGCAATTGAATCTATTTTCTGCGTTCTTGCGATGTATCACCACAAAGCACCACCAACAATTAATATTGAAAATCTTGATGAGGCGGTAACTGTTGATGTGGTTCGCGATGTTCCCCGCGATTTACCTAAGGGATCTATTGCATGCTTAAACGACTCATTTGGCTTTGGTGGCCATAACGTCGTGCTTGTCTTTAGATCTTATGAGGGCTAAAAAAGTTAATTAACTTTAAAGCTGACTGAAACTGTAACGCTCACACTCTTTGGGATTGATGAAGTGTCATACATTCCACCAGCAGATGTGTCTACAGAATCAGGTTGAGTTACTTGAACCGGGCCACTAGTTACGGCAAGTACTGGACCAAGTTTTGAACCAACAGCTTTAGTAATAGAAACTCCACGTGCCTTGGCATCAACCATTGCTTCTGCCAAAAGTTTTGGACGTAACTTGTCTAAGTTAGAGACATAGAACATTGGACCATAATTATTTATATTTACACCGGTCTGCAAAAGTGAACCCATGCCATTTGATAACTTCTTAACTAATTCAACATCCTTAGATCGGATAGTTACATTCTGGTTTGCTTGATAGCTGATGATGCGGCCAGTTGAATTTCCATTTACATATTCATTGTTGGCATATGTTGTTACGCCCCCAACTTCGATTGCCTCGGATGAGAGTCCGCCAGAAATTAAATACTTAGAGAGTGCGTCAACGCTTGTCCCAATTTTCTTTACGGCCACCGAAACTTGTTGTGACATTTCGCTTACGTTCAAAGTCCAAACTACATTATCTGCAACCGCAGAAGTCTTCGCAGATCCAGTTACAGTAATTGAATTCCCGGCTTTGGCTGATAAGCCATTGCCAACGAGACTAAGTCCGTATCCCATTCCCACTGCAAGAATTAACGCAGAAGCGATAACTGTGATTGAACGACGGGTCAACTTCTTTTCTTGGAATTCATTGCTCATGACTAGATATTAACTGCTCTTATCTCACCGGCGCTACCAACCCCGCGGCGGTAACACTCAAGTTCTAAATCCCAGGCAACTCCAAGAGCGTTTGAAAGTGATTCCCGAAGTGCTTCATAGCTCCTAGAGTTTTCAAGGGCGGTCATTAAGCGATTTTCGTGGACCATTACATCTCCTGTCGATGCAGTAACAGCTTGATGTAATCCAAGTTCTGGAGTGCATCGATATAAAACACC
>WLIM01000109.1 GCA_009702205.1 Actinomycetota bacterium
AGAACAAGGAATTCACCATCATTGATAGTTAGATTTAATTTATCTACTGCAGGCTTGGTGGTGCCTGGGTAAACGCGTGATGCGTTTTCAAATACGACTGATGCCATGTTTTTACTGCTCCTTCTCCGGGCAGGTACGTGCCCGACGATCCATTGGATAAAGGTCTAAATCCCGCTCGGGTGAGCGTGGCCATAGGTTACGCGTCTCGAGCGGCGCACGCCACCCATTTGGCGACAGCCCTAACGTGAAAGAAGTTACCCTTACGCCTGTGACCATTCATATCCTTCGCGATATCGGCCTTGTGCTCCTCTTTATCCTGGTCGCAGGTCTCTTTGTGGCCGCAGAGATCGCGCTGATCTCCCTGCGAGATTCCCAAATCCGCCAGCTTGAAGGCACAAGCAAGCGCGGAGATCGCGTAGTCCAACTAGCAAAGAATCCGAATCGTTTCTTAGCAGCAGCTCAGGTCGGAATTACCTTCCTAGGTTTTTTATCTGCAGCGCTTGGTTCTGAGCGACTTGGTAAATATGTAGCACCTGCCTTTGAAGATTTAGGGCTTTCTCGAAACGTTGCCGAAACTTTGGCTCTTATCTCAATAACAATTGTTATTGCATATATATCACTTGTATTCGGTGAATTAGTTCCCAAGCGCCTAGCTCTTTATCGAACTGAAATTATTGCGCTCGCCGCCGCTCCAACTATTGACTTCATGGCGAAAGTTTTTCGTCCAATTATTTGGTTACTCTCAAAATCTACTGATGCTGTCGTAAAGTTATTTGGACTAAATGCCAAAGAAGTTCGGAGCGAAATTTCAGAAGCTGAACTCGTAGATCTAGTTTCAGGACATACGGCTCTGAGCGAAGAAGAACGTGAAATTGTTGAAGAAGTATTTGCTGCGGGAGATCTGCAATTGCACGAAATTATGGTTCCTAGAACTGAAGTTGATTTCATGGACGTAGGACTTTCTATAAGTGATGCAATTGCAGTTGCCATCGAACACTCGCATTCTAGATATCCAGTAACCCGTGGAAGCACCGATGAAGTAATTGGATTCTTACATGTTAGAGATCTTCTAAATCCAAAAGTTAATTCATCTGCAGGCGAAACTATTCTTGATTTAATTCGCCCAGTTTTAAATTTACCTGGAACAAAAGGCGTTCTTCCTGCACTTGCTGAAATGCGGGCCAAGCGCAGCCACATTGCAATCGTGATGGACGAATATGGTGGAACTGATGGAATTGTCACACTTGAAGATTTAGTTGAGCGCTTGATTGGTGATATTCAAGATGAATACGACTCTGAAGATCTCGAAGTTACGCCGCAGGCTAGAACTGGAGATTTCGAGGTCGACGGTCTGATTTCGCTAGAAGATTTATATGAGCAGACGGGAATCCTTATTCCAGAGGGACCATATGAAACAGCAGGTGGATTTGTGATGGATCATTTGGGCCGCATTCCAGAGGTTCACGATGTAATCGCAGTAAACGGTGCACGCATAACGGTATTAACTTTAGAAGGAAAACGGGCTGGGCAATTATTGATCTCGAGCAATGGATGGAAAGATAATCCTCGTGGCTAATACACCGAAAGAGCGAGTTCTCTCTGGAATTCAGCCGACCCATGAATCTTTCCACTTAGGAAATTATTTAGGCGCAATCAAGCAGTGGGTGGATTTACAGAACACGAATGACGCTTTTTACTGTGTAGTTGATTTGCATGCACTAACTGTTGAAACAAAACCTGAAGACTTCAAACGTCGCAATTTGGCATCAGTTGCGCAATTAATTGCACTTGGCTTAGATCCAGAAAAGTGCACGCTATTTATTCAGTCTCATGTACCTGCGCACAATCAACTTGGTTGGGTTCTTGAATGTATGACTGGATTTGGCGAAGCCAGCCGAATGACACAATTTAAAGATAAATCGCAGAAGGCTGGATCAGATCGCACTGTTGTCGGACTCTTTACATATCCAATTTTGCAAGCTGCCGACATTCTGCTTTATCAAGCTAATAAAGTTCCCGTTGGTGAAGATCAACGTCAACACATTGAGCTAACTCGTGATTTGGGTCAGCGCTTTAATTCTAGATTTGGCGAGACTTTCACAATTCCAGAGGGATACATTCTTAAAGCCGGTGCAAAGATAAATGATCTTCAAGATCCAACATCAAAGATGAGCAAGTCCAGTTCATCAGGTGCTGGTGTAATTGAATTAATGGATGCCCCAGAAATAAATACCAAGAAAATTAAGAGTGCCGTAACAGATACGGGTCGCGATGTTACTTTTGACGAGAAAGAGAAGCCAGGAATCTCTAATCTTTTAACAATCTACAGTGCGCTAACTGGAAAAGACATTTCACAATCACAAGCTGATTTCGAAGGAAAGGGCTACGGTGATTTCAAAGGTGCAGTTGCCGAAGTAGTTGTTGAATACCTGCGACCAGTGCGCGAAAAGGCGAATGAATTACTCAAAGATGAAGCCCACCTAAATAGCCTGCTAAAGATAGGTGCCGAGAAGGCTGAAGCAGTTGCATCTCAAACTTTAAAGAACGTCTATGACCGCATGGGGTTAATACCTCGTGGCTAAAAAATTTCTTGCCGCAATCGCAATTCTTGTGCTTCTTCCTTTTGCTGGTGCGCCAGCAACTGCAGCACCAGCAAAGGTGAAAATTGGAATTATTTATGATGTTGGTGGCCGCGGCGATAATTCAATTGATGATGCCGCAGCAGTAGGCATTGCCGCTGCAAAGAAGAAATTTGGCTTATCTGATTTAGATGTACGGGAATTAGTAACTTCAGGAACTAGTTTTGATCGCGAAAATCGCATTGAATTCTTGGTTAAAGCAAATTATGACTTAGTCATAGGTGTCGGACCATCCTTTAACGAAGCAATGACTTTTATGTCTGAGAAATATCCGGAATCACAATTTGCAATTGTTGGAAGTGCTAGCGTTGAATCAATCAATGTTAGTTGTATGAATTTTCGCAGTGATGCGAGTGCTTACCTGGCCGGAGTTATGGCGGCGCTAAATTCAAAGAGCAAGAAAGTTGGATATCTAGGTGATGCCTCAGATGAGAATAATGACCTACAACTTCGCAATTTCACTGCTGGAGCAAAGTATGCAGTTTCAAAGATAAAGGTTTATAACAAGAGCGCAGGAAATACCGTTGATACTGAACTTAATTATTTAAGAGCCCAGAACGTCGACGTTCTCTACTCCTCATGGTCTCGCAATGGAACAATTATTGGTTCGCTAAAATCAATAAAATTAATTGGTATTAAGCCCCAGCAATTTTATTTAGATAGTAAAGCCGCTAATAAGCTCTTAATTGGTTATGTCAACGAAAGATTTGATTTAGCTGTTGTAGATCTCATTGGTGCTGCAGTATCAGGTCAAACTATTACCGATTTAGTGGATTCTAAGAATGGCGTCTTTGGTAGAAATTACACAATTAATAATGGTGGTGTGGATTTGCGGGCCACTAATGCCAATCAAACATCAGTAAGCGCTGTAGCTCGAGCAAAATCAGCCATTTTGGCTAAGAAAATAGCGCTAGTTAAGTAACTCTTAAATTCCGACTGTGTGCCAGACGGTTTTAACTTCCATAAAGCTAGTCATCCG
>WLIM01000011.1 GCA_009702205.1 Actinomycetota bacterium
ATCTAAGCAAGCAGCTGCAACAGTTGAAACTGTTTTCAAGGGTCAAGCACTTCGAGGAATGCTTCTAAATGCATATGCCTTTGGAATGCTAGGAGATATTGCAATCGTCGCAAGCTATGTAACTTTCGCCGGCGGCATACTCTTCTTAATCCTTGCGCTACTTGGTTTTGCTCATCTTCGTAGAGTAGATACTGATTCAGTTATCTAATCCTGACTAAAGATCCAAACAGAGACCTCATCTCTCCGTGAGGAAAGGCCCCGGACTCGAAAGAGAACGGGGCCTTTTAGATTCTCGCTTTCGATAGGCTCCCGCTCATGAATTCGTTAATCGTAATTCCCTCACGTCTCTGGGAATATTGCATTGCGGCAGTGATAATTATTTTGGCTCCAGGTCCATCTGTTCTCTTTGTAATTGCAAGAGCAATCGCCTGGGGTCGCGCAACTGCAGTTGCAACTGTTGCTGGAAATGTTATGGGAGCGTTCTCACTCTCCGTTGTTGTAGCAGTAGGTCTTGGCCCAATTCTGCAACGATCAGATTTAGCGTTTACCAGCGTTCAGGTTTTAGGCGGCGCTTACTTGATCTATCTTGGAATTTCAGCAATCAGACATAGCCAAATCCACGCGAATGACATGACAAATCAAGGTGATATCCGGCCTTCTAAGTGGAAATCTATGCGAGAAGGATTTTGGGTTGGCGCACTTAATCCAAAAGGAATTGTATTTTTTGCAGCGATTCTCCCCCAATTCGTTGATCGTAAATCGGGAAACATAACCTCCCAATTAATTTTGATGGGTGCAATCTTTGCAATCATTGCCTTCTTTTCAGATGGTGGTTGGGGAATTCTCGCTGGCACCATTCGAAATTGGTTAGCTACAGAGATGCGTCGCTTAGTTCGAATGCGTATGACTGGCGGAACTGTGATGATTGTTTTGGGAATTTTCACCCTCGTATCAGCGATTCGTGGCCGATAAGTAATGCAATGTCAGTGCGATAGCGCAGAATAAGGACTCATATGGAACCTATAACTTTACGAGAAGGCGCCCGCGCATTTATCAGTCCAAGTGACTTAACTTTCGGCTGGGATAACTGTCACCGCTGTTTATGGCTTTACTACAACCACCAAGTTAAAGCTCCGATGTTTATGCCACTTGTTGGCGATTTGGCCGAAATGCAAGAACAGTCCTGTATTGGTAAGACCGCTTCCGATTTAAATGCAAATATGCCTGAGGGCAAAGTTTTTAAGCACGCAGGCTGGGTAGTTTCGAAACCTATTGAAGTTGAAGGCGTTGTAACGCCATTTGCAGTCCGCGGAAAATATGACTTATTGATGGAACATCCAGATGGAACTTTTGGAATCGTTGATTGTAAATTCCAAGCAAACCCAAGTGATAAATCAAAGTTTTATGCAGTTCAACTTGAAGCATATGCCTTCGCTCTTGAAAACCCTGCTAAAGATGCACCTATTAAAGTTTCAACTGCAGGGCTTCTAGTTTGGTCACCCGTAAAAGTTCGCGGAAACTCTTCTGGAAATTTTGGTCTTGAACTCTCATGCAATTGGTTTCCAACCCCGCGCAGTCCAGAACTAATTGCTTCTAGGCTTTCAGATTTCATAAAAATGATTACCGGCCCAGTTCCACCGGCTAAATCAAATTGCGAGCAATGCAAATACATCGATACAAGAAGCGAGATTTTGAAAGGCGTTTAGCCCTCTTCGTGCTTCTTCTCTTTAGCATCTTCGCGTCGCTTCTTCATAAGAATTATCTTCGCTTCAGATGCATACATATCCACATACTCTTGTCCAGATAGCTCTTGAATTTTCTCCATAATTTCATCTGTGATCTGGCGCAGAACCTTTAAATCAGAGGTATCACCGCTGTAGTAAAGCGGTTCACCGAAAATCATCTCAACGCGTTGCACCTTTGGAACAACTTGGCCGGTAGGTTGAATTTCAGCAGTATTAAACATTGCAACTGGAACTATTGCAGCGCCTGATTCAATTGCCATGCGCGCAATACCGGTGCGACCTTTATATAACTTTCCATCAGGAGATCTAGTTCCTTCAGGATAAATACCAATGCACGCACCATCTGCCAATAAATCTAAGCCGGTTAGAAGCGCAGCTTCACTCCGTCGCCCGCCGGAACGATCGACAGGAACTTGGCCAAGTGCGATGAAAGTAATTTTCTTAATGAAACCCTTGATGCCAGGTGAGGTGAAATATTCACTCTTAGCCAAGAAGGTAACTTTTCTTGGGACTACCAGCGGCATAAAGATCGAATCACTAAATGAGAGATGGTTGGAAGCGATAATTACTGGACCTGATTGTGGAACATTTCGAAGCCCCGTCACCTTTGGCCTAAAGAGCAAGGTCAGAATTGGGATGAGGAAGGACTTGAGCGCTTGGTAAACCACAGGGATAATTTAGGCCTTATCTGCTTCGTATGACACCATCTGAGCGTGAGTAATATCCCAGAAAGTGAACCTTTGCGCCTTTTGGCGGGAAAAATCGGAATTCTCATGATTCACGGATTTACCGGGTCACCAGCTTCAATAAAACCTTGGGCGATAGCAATGCATGAAAAAGGTTTATCGGTTTTCGCGCCGACCTTACCTGGCCATGGAACACATTGGAGTGATCTAAATAAAGTTAAATGGGAAGACTGGTATAAAAATATTGAAAACGAATTTCTCGCACTTGCAAAACATTGCGATCAAGTTTTCATTGCTGGTTTCTCGGTAGGAGGGGCGCTCGCACTTCGACTTTCGCAGATACGCGGCAGTGAAATTGCCGGGACAATTCTATTAAATGCTTCAATCTACGATGAACGCAAGCGCTTTAAATTAGTTCCGGCGCTATCGCTCTTCTTACCTTCAATTCCTGGTGGTATTGGCGACATAGCAAAACCGGGCGGGGTAAAGCATGGCTATGAGCGAATTCCGCTGCGTGGATTAAATCAAGTGAAAAAATTGTGGAATATCGTAGAACGGGATTTATATCTTGTTGACTTGCCGCTAATGGTTGCATATTCAGTCAATGATCACGTTGTGCATCCAGTTTGCAGTGAAACTATAATTGATAATGTTTATTCAAGTGATATTCGTGAAGTTGTATTTGAAAGATCATTTCATAATGTCGCGCTAGATTATGATGCGCAACTTTTAAACGAAGAGTCGATGGCTTTTATCCTCGATGTTCTTTCCGGCGAGCTAAGTCGAGGTGAATCAGTATTTGAATCGGATGAGCGTGAATTAATCGATGCTGAATTTGAATCAATTGTTTCTGGGTTATCACTTGATCAATCAGCGCCAACAACATATTTAGATGAATTAGATGCGCCTAGATACGACCCCGAAGGTTTTACTCAACCTAATCCAGTTCTTCCAGCTGCGGATCAAGTTTCAAAATTTGCATTACTGGGGATAGTCGGTGGCGGTTCATACATGCTATTTGAAATGTTTACGGGAATTGATTTGCTTGGGATGGGACCTTGGCCTGGAGTACTAGGTTTTATCGGAGGAATATCTACGTATATTTGGCGATCAGCTAGAGCAGAAGATGATTTTGGAGATGGCGTAGAACTTTAAATTCGCGACAAATCCGCTGCTCCAACCAATCCTGCATCATTGCCAAGCTTTGCTAAAACTATTTCAGGAACTGGGTGCTTGCCAGAGAAGGGCATCAATCGCTCCATCCCACGACGAGCAGGTCCAAGTAATAATTCGCCAGCATCTCCAACGCCACCGCCGATAACAACGATTGCAGGATCGAATAACATCGACAAAGTTGCGATTCCTGCCCCTAGCCAATCACCTGCGATTTCTAGCGCTGAAATAGCTAGCGGGTCGCCATCTTGGGCCGCTTTAGTTATGTGATTTCCAATCAACGCTTCTGGATTCCCACCACACAATGACAGTAAAGCCTTTGCTGCTTCTGGATTTTTAGTGATTGCTTCTCTTGTGCGAATAACCAGGGCAGTCCCAGATGCGTATCTTTCGAAACATCCACGAATTCCGCAGCCACAAATTTCACCATCAGGAATTACACGCATGTGGCCAAACTCGGCACCCGTTCCATTTGCACCGCGAAGTAATTGGCCTTCAACAATTGCAGCGCCACCTATGCCTGTTCCAACTGTCACCATTATTACATTTTCGGCGCCTTTGCCTGCGCCATAAACTCGTTCAGCCCAGGCTGCACTATTTGCATCATTTTCGACAATTGCGCTCACATTGCAAATTTCGTGAAGTGCTCTTGAGATATTTACGCCATCCCAATCTTTTATATTTGGAGCTCCAAGCATTGTCGATCTGTCAGATGAAACTAGGCCTGCAGCAGAAATTCCAACCGCGCTTGTGTCATGAGTTTTTTGAAGTTCGGTGATTACATGTGCAATGGTTTGATTTAGCGCGTTGCCACCTTCTAGCGGCGTCTCTTCTCTAAAAGTTCGTAAAATATTTCCAGAAGAATCAACAACTCCACCTAGAACTTTTGTGCCGCCGACATCAACGCCAATAGCTAGTTGCGAATTTACCAAGTGGAATTAACCTTCAAGTTTGGTTTTCAATTGATTAAGAGCGAGATCAATTGTTGCGCGCTCAGCTTTTTGACGCATCATTGCAGGTACTGGCATGGACAGTGCAACAGTTAATTCGTATTCAACGGTTGTGGTGTCATCGCCATTGTCTTTCAACTTATATGCGCCTGTCATTTCAGTTAGTAAATCGGCATCATCCAATGAAAATGTAATTTCGACAGGAGCACTAGACCAGTCATAATCCAAAATAACTCTATCTTTCATCACCCCGGCATCGATAGAAATTTTCGCCTTAGTAGCGCGGCCGAGCGAATCTTTCTCAAGTACTTCAACACTTTTAATTGCAGTGGACCAAGATGGATATCCTGCTAAATCTGAAAGGGTTTCGGCAACACCATTGATGGGTGCCTCGATTGTGACTGAATTCTTCGAAATATCGCTCATGGGAAAAGATTACTCACAATTATTCCCCCACGAGGTCTACCAAAAAACGGCATCTCGGCGATAGCGTTCGCCTTATGGATCAATACACAGTCCCAGCAATCGTCCCACCTGCCACCTCGGGCAATCTCTCCGATCTGGTCGCCAATCGCGCTCTTAATGAACCAAATCGCGTCACACTTTCACGCCCACTAGGCGAAGGTTGGCAGAGCGTTACCGCAAAAGAATTTGATTCCGAAGTTCGCGCAGTTGCGAAAGGATTGATAGCAGCAAGAATTGGTGTGGGAGATCGCATCGCGATCATGGCTAAAACTCGATATGAGTGGACCGTTTTAGATTTTGCCATTTGGTATGCCGGCGCAGTTTCAGTCCCAATTTACGAAACTTCGAGTAGCGAACAAGTCGAATGGATCCTCTCCGATTCAGGCGCAGTCGCAATCATTGTCGAAACACCACAGCACCGCGAAGTTGTAAATCCAGTTCTTACATCTGCATGTAAATCGATTTGGACAATTACAGATGGCGCACTAGATGAAATATCTAACCTAGGAAATAACATCTCAGATTCAGATGTAGAAACTCGTAGGCATGCTCCGACTCCGGAATCTTTAGCAACACTTATCTATACATCTGGAACAACTGGCAAGCCAAAAGGCGTTCAACTTACGCACGGAAATTTCTTATCCGAATGTGGAAACGTGGTCCAAGGCGCTAGTGATTTGTTCCTAAAACCAGGTGGATCAACTCTTCTATTTTTACCCGTTGCTCACGTTTTTGGTCGCATGGTCGAGGTTGGTGCAATCACTGCTGGATTACATCTAGCGCACTGCGGCGATATAACAAGACTTCCTGCAGATCTTGGAACGTTTAAGCCAACATTTGTGCTTGCGGTTCCACGAATCTTTGAAAAAATTTATAACGGCGCAGAAGCGAGAGCAGATGCAGCAGGTAAGGGCGCTATTTTCCGCAAAGCTGCAGAAGTTGCAATTGCATATAGCGAGGCGCAAGATTCAAAGAAGATGAACGTTGGTCTATTACTAAAACACACTATCTTCGACAAACTTGTCTACGCCAAAATTAGAGCAGGCATGGGTGGACGAGTTGAAGCTGCGATTTCAGGAGGTGCGCCACTTGGCGCAAGACTTGGCCACTTCTATCGTGGTGCTGGCATAAATATTTTAGAAGGTTATGGACTTACTGAAACAACTGCCGGAGCAACTTTGAATTTAACAACTGCGCAACGAGTTGGATCAGTTGGCCGTCCACTTCCTGGCACAACAGTCAAAATTGCGGAAGATGGCGAAGTATTAATTAAGGGCGCCATTGTCATGAATGGATATTGGCAGAATGAAACTGCAAATAGTGAAGTCTTTACCTCTGATGGCTTCTTTAAGAGCGGTGACCTTGGAACGATTGACCACCAAGGTTTCTTATCTATCGTTGGCCGGAAGAAAGAATTGATTGTTACATCCGGTGGCAAGAATGTTGCACCAGCAGTTCTCGAAGATCGCGTTCGTGCTCATCCCCTAGTTAGCCAATGCATGGTAGTCGGAGACAACAAGCCGTTCATCGCGGCTTTGGTAACAATTGACCCAGATGCTATTAAGGGTTGGATTGCAGCAAATAAGAAAGATGGCGCAACAATTGCCACACTTGTTAAAGACCCTGACTTAATTGCGGTTATTCAAACTGCAATTGATGAAGCAAATAAGGCGGTAAGTCGCGCAGAGTCAATTAGAAAGTTCACAATCTTGCCAACAGATTTCACAATTGCGGGCGGACATCTAACTGCGAAGCTTTCAGTCAAGCGACATGTTGTTTCCAAAGAGTTTCACGAGGATATCGAAGCGCTCTTTTCGTGAAATCTGTTCGTGAATTACACGACGAACTAGGCGCAGAACTTCTCTCATTCTCTAATTTGGTTACTGCTGCTGCTGGCAATCTAGATACTGGCCATGAATTTAGAAGTGAACTTCGCATGATTGACGAGAAGATCAATCAGCTTTCAGATGCGCTCAATGAAGAAATTCCTATCTCTTCACAAGTTTCAAAAAATATATTTTCAATTCGGATAAGAAGCGCTATCACCGAAATAAATAGCTACATCGATCAGATGCATAACCGAAATTCAGATATCACTAGCCTAAGGGAGCTTCTCAATTTTCCTAAAAACTTTTTAGAATCAGAGAATTCGCCTAAATTGACTCGGCAAGCGCTAACTAAAAGAGAACGAGAAATACTTGCTCTGCTACCCAAAGGCGCAACTGCCAAAGCTATGGCTTCTGAACTATTTCTCACAGAAGCAACAATTAAGACGCATCTGGCTTCGATCTATCGAAAATTTGAAGTCGTAAATAGAACTCAGGCAATTGCAATCGGTTTGGAGAATAAGTTAATTTCCTTTTAGAAGCTCGGAAAATCTAGCGCCCCACAAATCCCAATTCCAATTAGTCATGGCCCAGTTTCGACCAGTTGCGCCCAACTCTTTAGCTAACTTTGGATCTGACAGTAATTTGATACAGGCTTTTGCAATTTCACCAATGTTATTTCCATTTACAACTAAACCAGTTTTACCAACTTCAACTGCATCCGGTGCTCCCCCAGAATTTCCAGCTATTACGGGTAAGCCACATGAACTTGCCTCCAAGTAAACAATTCCAAGCCCTTCAACTTCCAAACCAAATAATCTAGATCGAGATGGCATCACAAAGGCATCTCCTAATAAAATATGGTCGGGTAATTCACTATATGCAACTCTTCCAGTCAATTTAACACTTTTGCCTAAATTCAATTTAGCTATCGTTTTCTGCAGATATGCCAATCTAGGACCACTACCAACTATTAATAATTGCGCGTCTGGTATTGCGCGCAAGATTTCTGGCATTGCAAGTATCAATTTATCCTGCCCTTTGCGATGAACTAATCGTCCAACACATACCAAGGTTGGAGAATTGCCTAAATCGTATTTATCCAAAAGAGTCTGTGATTTCGCGCCAGGTGAGAAAAATTCGGTAGATATTCCAGGTGCAATTTGGACTAGTTCAACTCGATTTCCAACTGACTTAGAAATTGCAGATTTTGTAAATTCTCCCAGATATGTCAGCACATCACTTGAATTTCCGATTCGGCGCATTGCTAAATTAAATCCTGGAACCTTAGCCCACCAGACTTCATGTCCATGAGTTAGCCCGATGATTCGCTTTGCGCCAGCTTTGCGAAGTGCTGGTGCCATTAGCCCAAGCGGCGCAGCAGCGCCAAACCAAACTGTTTCACATCCATATTTTTTCAATACTGCTGCAACTTGCTTACTTACTCGCCGAGTTGGAAGAAGTATTTTTGTTCTATCTCTAATTATTACTAACCCATATTTCTTGACTAGATCCGCATCAAACTCTGCTGATCCATCTTGCGCCGAGGTGTAGATAACGATCGTCGAACCATCTAGTTTTGCCAACAAACCTAGGATAAAAGTTTCGATGCCGCCCGCTCTTGGTCCAAGATCATTTGTAACAAGAAGAACTTTGCGCTTACTAAATTCGGCGGGCGCCATAAAAACTTAAAGAACCAAAGTTTGGAGTGAATTTCATAATTTTTACTCGAGAGCCAGGTCGTGGCGCATTAACCATCCGCCCCTTGCTTATGTAAATTCCTACATGCGAGATATAGCGATTGCGACCGAAGAAGACTAAATCCCCTGGCTTAAGTTGATTTAGCGCTACGCGTTTTCCATATCGTGATTGAGCTGCCGCTGAGTGTGGAAGTGAGACTCCAGCAGTACCAAAAGCTCGCATGGTCAATCCACTGCAATCCCAAAGAGTTGGACCGGCGGCGCCGTAAACATATCGATCACCAATTTGTTTAATCGAAAAGCGAAGAGCGATGGAACCTCGCCCGGAACCTAAATTGTATTTTGCAGCTTCTGCCAAGGATTTCTTCTGATCTGCATTTTCTGCTTGATCGTTTAGTCTGGCTAGGCGTTCGCGCTCGGCCTTTGAGAGTGAATTCAAAAGTTTTTCCGCTGATGCCAACTTATCTTTTACAGCCTTTTCTTGGGCTAAGTATCTAGCCTGTGCTCGTTTAGCAAGAGTTAGTTTGTCATTAACAGTTAACGAAGTCGCTGTCAGGCGTTGTTTGGCGACGCTATATTGTTTTAATTGAAGCGATTGTTTTCTAGTTACGGATTCGAGTGATCCTGCTGCCGCGAGAAATAACTTTGGATCAGATGAAAAAAGAAGTTCAAGACTCTGACTCATAGCGCCATTCTTATATTGCTCATTTGCAATTGCACCAAGAGAGTTTTTGAATTTCGCAACTGTTGCAGCATCAGCAGCTGCTTGTCTCTGAACTGATTCGAGTTTGCGGGTCAGAGATTTATATTCGACTTTTGCTTGTTGGGCTGCTTCACCAGCAGCTGCAGCTTGTTCTTGAAGAATTCGCACCTTGGTTCGGACATCATTTAGTGATGGCGCAGCGCTTGCAGAAGAAATTGGGAGAAGTGAAATAGCTAAAAGAGCGCTAAGTAACTGCGCAATGTATTTTGCTAACTTCATCGGGTAAGGGTAACCAGTGGCTAGCTATGAGTTCAAATAGCAGCCTGATTTACGCCTATTTTGCATATCGAAGTGGTGGAATTAATCCCTTCTCAGAAAGAACAGATATTGCGCTGATTTGATTCTTAGATATTTCACTTGATGGTGCATCAGTGATATTTAATAGAACTGTTACAACGCAATCACTACAAGAGATCTCGCGCATGGTGCAGGTTTGGCAATTAATCATCATGTCTAAAATGATAAATCTCGCCACTGACACTACGGTTCGCATGTGGGAACAATGGCTAATTTTGTAATGGGCGAGGATGGCAGCACCAGTTTTGGTGGCAACTCAAAGGCCCTGAGCTCGAACCTTGATCGCTCGCGCTTTCACGAAATACGTGCACGAGCATCGGCAATATTGATCGGTGGCCAGACGGCCAGAACCGAGCCCTATCAAGCGACTCCGGTCCCGCTAATAATTATTTCAAAGTCTGGAGATATCCCGGACTCTGTTCGAGCAAATCCAAAGTCCTTGATTTGGGACCTTGACCCAATCGCAGCCCTGGCTAAAGCTAAGGAAGAGTTTGGCGAAAATATTCTCGTCGAAGCTGGCGCCAAGTTATTAAGAGAGTATCTGTTAGCCAATTTGATTGACGAGCTTTACCTAACTATTAGCCAGAAGTCTGGTGGCGAGAGTGTCTATGACTTGAATTCATTAACTCGAAATTTCATAATTGAATCAAGTGAAAAAATTGAGACGGATACCTTTTTGAAGTTGGTCCGAAACTAACCAATAGAAATAAGGGATACGCCAGTTACTGCTAAGAATATTCCAAGATATTGAATTCGATGTAACCGTTCATGCAGAAACTTAAATGCTAGAAGAGCGGTAACGATTGGAAAGAGTGAACCGAATACCATAGCAACCGAGATTAGACCCTTAGTTGTTGCAACACCTAGGAAAAGATTTGCTGCAAAATCTGTGGAACCTATAACTAGCAAAATAAATAGATTTGATTTAGTAAATCCACCCACACTGCGATATCTAAGTGCAAGCAAAATACAGAATCCAACAGATATAACTCGCATCGCAGTCATTGTCATAAGTGAACTTGTTTTAGATCCTTGCGCCATGAATGCGAGTGCAATTCCGAAACCAAAGGCAGCACCTAGCCCATATAAGAGTGGTTTTATAGGCAGGCCTTTAACAATGTCAGGACCAGAAGCGCAAAATGCTCCAAAAACTGCAACGACCATTCCACCTATTTGTATTGATGTTGGGCGTTCGCCTGATAGAAATGCAAAGGAAAGTGGAATAACCGCACTCAATGTGCTGATTGGTGAAACAACACCCATCCGACCAGTTGAAAGTCCGGAGTAGAAAGAAACTAAACCTAGAAATCCTGCAATGCCTGCACCAACTGCGGGAAGAAAATATCCGTCCCACTTCAAGTTTGGTGCAATAAAGGAACCACTCACTAAGACAAGAAAAGCGCCGACTAAAAGTCCAAAAGCTTGCGATGCCCCTGTAACTGCAATTGGTTTAAATTTCTTGGATAGATTTCCGGCTAAATAGTCAGCACTGCCCCAGAGAAAACTAGAAAACAGAGCAAGTAGCGAGGCCATTGGGAGAGGTTAATACAACCCACACGATTTCTCGCTCGCGCCTTCATCTTTATCGAACTTTTACGCCTTACCATTTTCACATGAGCGTTCGGTTTGAAGATATTGTCACGCAAATCCGTGCCATTAAACCTCGCGTTGAAATTTTGTTAGAAGAAGTTCCAGCGCCTCAAAAACTCGCACCTTTTGCGCTAGCTATGACTGCAGATGTTTTAGAAGATGCAGCAACTGGCAGGTTTGTTTTACTACACGATCCAGATGGCCAAGAAGGCTGGTCTGGTAATTATCGATGCGTAACTTTTGTTCGTGCTGCTATCGACAATGAAATGGCCGCTGATCCAATGTTGTGCAATATCGGATGGACCTGGCTTATGGAATCGCTTAAGAAGAATGGTTGTGATTTCACCGCGCCAAGTGGAACTGTTACAAAAGTTGCTAGCGCTTCATTTGGAACACTTGAAAATTTAGATGAGGACAGCGAACTAGAAGTTCGTGCATCTTGGACTCCGACATCAGGTGAAAATATTGCAAGCCATGTAAAAGCTTGGGTTGAACTTTTAGAGATGTCAGCAGGGCTTGCACCGATTCCAGATGGTGTTACCCAGCTAAGTCGCAGTAGATAATGGCGCAACCACTTCTTGCACCAGCTGGTGGCGTTCCAGATTTAATTGAAAGTTCCGATGCGCTCGGAGAAGTACTCGAACAATTAAAGGCTGGCAGCGGGCCAATTGCAATTGATGCCGAACGCGCCTCTGGATATAAGTATTCATCTCGCGCATATTTGATTCAGATTAAGCGAAATGGTGGCGGTCTTCATCTAATAGATCCAATAGCAGTTGGTGAAAGTCCATATTGGAATGAGATGAGTGAAACTTTTGCTGATGAAGAATGGATTATTCACGCTTCGACTCAAGATCTTGCCTGTTTGCGTGAAGTTGGAATCAATCCCAAAATTATTTTTGATACTGAACTCGGTGGTCGAATCGCCGGTTGCGAGCGCGTTGGCCTTGGCCCACTTACCGAACAACTCCTTGATGTAACTCTTGCTAAAGAACACAGTGCTGTTGATTGGTCCCTGCGTCCCTTGCGGCCAGAATGGCTAAATTACGCGGCCCTGGATGTGGAACTTTTAGTTGAACTCCGTGATGAAATTGAAAAACTTTTAATTGCGAGTGGGAAATTAGAATGGGCCAAAGCTGACTTCGCTGCAATCCTAAAAGCTCCACCCCCTCCTCCAAGAAAAGATCCTTGGCGAAGAACTTCGGGAATACACAAGATTAGAGATCTGGGCGCTCTCGCAATAATCCGCGCCCTTTGGGCGGCGCGAAATGAATTTGCGAAAGAGATCGATCTTGCACCTGGGCGAGTGTTTAATGACGAAACTTTGGTTTTAATCGCAACTAAACCTCCTAAAGGTTTTGGAGATTTTAAGAAGGCGCTCCTGCGTCGAACGAGATTGACAACCATGCCATTTGAGAATTGGTTCGAAATTTTCGAAGCTGCACAAAAATTAGAGGGCGAAGAACTACCTAAATTGCGATTGCCATCTGAAGGGCTACCGCCACCAAAGATGTGGCAGTCTAAAAATCCTCATGGGTATGCCCGTCTTACGCATGCTCGCGCAGCTGTTCTTGAAGCTTGCGATCTATATGCGATGCCAGCTGAAAACTTAATCTCTCCGGAAGCTATCCGTCGAGTCTGTTGGCCAAACCCACCACTGGAGTTAGAAGATCGCTTGAAATTCGTAAAGAGCGAGCTCGCCCAATTCGGGGCTCGGGATTGGCAGATTGAGCTTATTTCCGAGCCAATAGCAGCCATTTTGGGCGAAATTGAGCCACTTGTGACCGAGGCTCTGCAATCTGAGGTGGATACACCTACCGTAGAAAGTGATTAATTACGCAACATTTGAGTTGCGAAAATCCCCGTCTCGGTTTTAGGCTTCTACACATGTTCAGCACATTTCTAATCGCACTTCGCGAAGGCCTAGAGGCCGCGCTAATTATTGGAATTCTTGTTGCCTATCTAGTTCGATCAAATCAACGCAAAGCCCTTGCTGCACTTTGGACCGGTGTCTCAATTGCCGTACTTTCAAGTTTGGCTTTCGGCGCCTTTCTAACTTTTACCTCAACTCAACTATCGGTTGCGGGCGAACAAGTCTTTGCTGGAACCACTTCTATTGTCGCCGTAATTTTAGTTACCTATATGGTTTTCTGGATGAAGCGAATTGCGCGTGGATTAAAAAATGAATTGCAAAGCAAGTTGGATTACGCAATGCCACTTGGAAAATTAGCCTTAATTTCCGCCTCTTTTTTCGCTGTTGCCCGCGAAGGTTTAGAGACCGCACTTTTCATTTTCAGTAATTTCAAAACAGTGTCAACAGATTCAGCGCCAGCACTTGGCTTAATACTCGGACTTGCAGTTGCGATTGCTCTTGGAATCGCGATCTATAAGCAGAGTG
>WLIM01000110.1 GCA_009702205.1 Actinomycetota bacterium
ACCTTATCCATTGCTTCTGCAATGAGATCGCCAATCGCCTTATCTTGCGCAGAGATAGTTGCAACATCTGCAATCTGAGATTTGCCACTAACGGCAGTTGAATTTTTCTTTAGCTCTTCTGAAACCGCTTTAACTGCAGCTTCGATTCCAACTTTGATATCCATTGGCTGTGCGCCGGCAGCAAGGTTACGAAGACCTTCCTTAACCATTGCTTGGGCAAGGACGGTCGCAGTTGTTGTGCCATCTCCAGCAACATCATTTGTCTTCTCTGCAACTTGCTTTACAAGTTGGGCGCCCATGTTCTCGGCTGGATCAGATAACTCGATCTCCTTGGCAATGGTTACGCCATCATTTGTAATAAGTGGTGCGCCATATGACTTTGCTATAACAACATTTCGGCCCTTAGGTCCAAGCGTTACTTTTACAGTGTCAGCAAGAATGTTGACACCGCGCTCCATCGCACGACGTGCCTCTTCATCAAAGCTTAAAGTTTTACCCATGCGCTATTACTTCTTCTCAATAATTGCTAATACGTCGCGAGCTGAAAGAACTAGGTATTCCTCGTTGTTGTACTTAACTTCAGTTCCGCCATACTTGCTATAAAGAACGACATCGCCAACTTTTACATCCATTGGTGTGCGAACGCCATCATCAAAGCGACCTGGGCCAACTGCAATTACTGTGCCTTCTTGTGGCTTTTCTTTTGCAGTATCTGGGATAACTAATCCTGACGCTGTTGTCTGCTCGGCTTCATTTGCCTTTACAACTAAGCGATCTTCTAGTGGCTTGATGGTTACGGCCATGATTACTCCTTCATTTTCGTGGGCGCTAATTCAATTAGCAGACTCGACCTGCGAGTGCTAACGCAAACTCTAAAGCAGCCTAGGCAGGGCGTCAAAAGATAGGGCGTGAGATGCCAGAGCTGGAATCGGCCTGTAACCCAATTTCCGAGGGCGCTAAGCCCTTTGCCACAGCTAAAGCGCCGATCGCTGCGACCATTGCCCCGTTATCAGTGCAGAGCGCCATTGGCGGAATCCGAAGCCTTATCCCAGCCGCAGCTGCCCGCTCTTGGGCCAAGAATCGAAGACGGCTATTTGCGGCTACCCCACCAGCAATTATCAGAGTATCTATCCCGCTATCAGTGGCTGCGCCAATTGCTTTTCTTAAAAGCACATCGGCAACTGCTTCTTGGAAAGATGCCGAGACATCACTTCGAATGTGGTCTGGTGTTTTTGCTAGGTATCTAGAGACTGCGGTTTTCAAACCAGAGAATGAAAAATCATATTTATGTCCAACTAAATCTTTAGCAAGAGTAAGTCCGCGAGGAAAATCAATTGCATCTGGATTGCCATTCTTGGCATCGATATCTATCGCTGGACCACCCGGAAATCCAAGTTCAAGTAGCCGAGCAATTTTATCGAAGGCCTCGCCAGCGGCATCATCAATTGTTGAACCAAGTGTTTTAACATCACTAGTTAAATCATTAACTTGCAGAATGGAGCTGTGCCCACCGCTGACTAAAAGTGCAATCGCAGGTTCTAGTTTGTGATCACTATTTAGCGAATCAACTGCAATGTGCGCAGATAAATGATTGACTCCATAAAGTGGTTTATCTAAAGCGAGAGCCAGACCTGCAGCGCTGGATGTGCCAACAACTAGCGCTCCGATCAATCCTGGACCAGCAGTTACTGCAAAAGCATCAATATCTTTAATGCTTAAACCAGCTTCATCTAGCGCGCTTTTAATTACACCTGGCATCGCTTCGAGATGGGCGCGGCTAGCAATTTCAGGAACAACGCCGCCGAATCTTGCATGTTCGGTGACACTGGAAGAAATAATATTTGCTAGTAATTTACGACCTGAAACAATGCCGACTGCTGTTTCATCGCAAGAGGTTTCAATACCTAAAACAATGCCTTGCGAGTTTTTCATTTCAACTCCTTGCGCATAACAATCGCCGTTTTACCTGGTCCGTAATAATCCTTGCGACGTGATATTTCGATGAAGCCAAAAGATTCATAAAGCGGAATTGCTTCCTCGTTTCCAACCCGAACTTCCAACATAATTGCATCGCACTTTTGAGTACGAGCCCAATCAATTAAGCGGCGAAGGAGTTCGCGGCCAATGCCTTTGCGACGGTGAGATTCGGCAACAGTTAAAGTTAAAACATCAGCGATGCCAGCTAAATTAACCACCCCGGCATAGGCAATTAGTTCACCGCCAAATTCACCAGCTACATACATCCGATCCTTGCCGCCATATTCCTCTTTTAATTGCGCCATCGTCCAGCCATCTTTGCCATATGCGGCTTTCTCGATTGCAAATGCGGGAACTAAATCGAGTTGGGTTAGCGCTCGAAACTTCACACCAACCGGAGCCGGATATGCATCTGGCCTGCGCACATAAATCGGTTCGCAATACGATACAGAATTTTTAAAGATTTCAACAAAGTTAATTGGATTGGGATATTCATTATGCGCTTCGCCATGAATCGGGATTTGATTCGGGATTAATTGTGCAGGCTGACAAACTCCAGGTTCGCCAATTCGCTTGCCATCGGTGTATCGGGCATAGAAAACTTCCTTACGGCGAGCATCTACTGCGACAAAAAAATCTTGTGAGGTGACATCTGCTGCAATCGCATCAAGACTGCATACACCTGACCACGGAATCCCTCTGGCAAAAGCAAAGCTCATGGCGAAGGCAATTCCAGATCTAAGCCCAGTAAATGGTCCTGGCCCCATACCAACAATTACTTGATCAATTTTATTTTCGACTGCAAGTGCTTCCGAAATTAATTTCGGCAATACCTCGCCATGTGAAAGCGCACCATCGTGGTGTTTTTCAAATAAGGATTTACTTCCATCTGAAATTGCAACACTAGTTCTGGAGGTCGAAGTATCAATTAGCAAAAAATTTGTCATAATTTAAAACCAACAAAACGTGGTCCATGGCTCGCAATTGTAAGAATTCTTTGATCTTCGTTCTCGCCAAACTCAATATTTATCTCTAGGTATTCATCCGCAAGTCGATCTGCCAGGCCTTCGCCCCATTCAACAACGGTGATACTTGAAGGCAGATAACTTTCAAGGTCTAGGTCATCGAAAATTGCAACTGCCTCGCCTTGTAAGCGATAAGCATCAACATGAACAAGGCGAATATCTCCGTTATGGATTCGAGATATGACAAAGGTTGGTGAAGTTATATTTTCAATTCCAAGTGCTCGACCAATCCCTTGGGTTAGTGCAGTTTTTCCTGCGCCAAGTGGACCAGATAGCAAAACTAAATCCCCAGCTTTTAATTCTTTGCCAAGTCGTGCGCCAATAGCAGCCATCTCTTGCACGCTATTGACCGTTATCACGAGCCAAGATTACCCGTTAAAAACTGCAATTTGAGATGAAAAAAGCGGGACCGATTTTATTCGGCCCCGCTTAATTCTGAATTAATTAATCAGAACTAATCCTGATACTTCAATTCGTTTGGTTGGTAATCCATATCAGTGTTTACATATGGAGTAGCAGCCAATAGTGAATCGACTACACCTTGACTTGGAATCTTTCCAGTCTTGGCTGATGATGCAAGAAGGCGAACC
>WLIM01000111.1 GCA_009702205.1 Actinomycetota bacterium
CCGATGCGAAATCTAATTAATAATGGTTATGTTCGCGGCGATCGTTTTCTACAACTTGGACTTCGTGGCTATTGGCCAGAAGATAAAACGCTAAATTGGATGCGCGATCAAGGAATGCGCTCATACGAGATGACAGAAATCCATCACCGTGGCTTAAAAGCGGTTTTAGATGAATCATTTGCAACTCTTACAAATGAATGCGATGGCGTCTTTTTATCTGTTGATATCGATGTAGTTGATCCAGGTATGGCTCCTGGTACTGGAACTCCAGAACCAGGCGGAATGACAAGTCGTGAATTACTTGAAGCAGTTCGAAGAATTTGTCTGGAACTACCTATTGTTGGAATCGATATCGTCGAAGTTGCACCACCATTTGATAGCGCGGATATCACGGCAATACTTGCGAACCGAGTTGTTCTAGAAGCACTTTCTGCAATTGCCAAACGCCGAAATGGCACTACTTACAACCCAACACAGAATCTTTTAGATCGCTAACTTAAAATTTTAAAGCGTCGCCAGAATCATTTCAATATCTGAAATTTTGGTCCAAGGATTTACTATCGCAAAGCGCAATATTGGTTGGCCTTCATGTGAAGATGGTGGAATAAAGCCAATTTGGTCGGCCAATAACTTATCGCTCCACTTTTGATAATCACTCTTATCCCAACCTTTACGCGTAAATGCAACAATCGAAAGTTCAGGTTCGCGCAATAACTCTAAGTTTGGATGCTTCTTAACTAGTTCGGCTGCAGCTTTTGCAACAGTCAAAGAGTGTTCCATAGCTTCGGTATATGCATCCACTCCATGTGCGGCAAGTGAGAACCAGAAGGGCAGCCCACGAACTCTGCGGGTTAAGTGAATTGCATAATCAGATGGACTCCAAGAATCATCATGCAGAGTTTCAAGGTAGGAAGCATGTTGGGTGTGAACTTCTTTAGCCAGTGCTGGGTTTCGGTAGACAAGTGCGCAGGCATCAAATGGTGCGAATAACCATTTATGTGGATCAACAATAAATGAATCTGCCGCTTCAACACCTTTAAACATCGGACGCACAGATGGCGCACAAAGTGCGGCCAAACCGTAAGCGCCATCAACATGGAACCAAATTCCACGATCGTGCGCGGCTTTACCAACGCTCTCTAAATTATCAATAATTCCTAAGTTAGTTGTTCCAGATGTTGCGACAACAGCAAATACCCGAACTTTTGAGCTCTTATGTAATTCATCAATTGCAGCCCCAACAGCTTCGCCTTGCAACTTCCCGTTTGAATCGGTTTCAATCTTTAATACTTCGACATCCATAACATTGGCAGCGCCAGCGATAGAAGAATGCGCCTCCGCACTACATGCAACAGCAAATCGAGGCGTATCCGGATATTTCTTCCGTGCCTCTGCACGTGCAACAACTAGCGCTGAAAGATTTCCAATGGTTCCACCTTGCACAAAAACTCCACCAGCAGATTCTGGCAATCCAGCAAGATCAGATAACCAACGTAGGGCCTGGTTTTCAGCAAAGACTGCACCAGCACCTTCTTGCCAAGATCCGCCATATAAAGCGCTTGCACCAACAACTAAATCAAATAGGTTTGCAAATTCACTTGGCGCAGATGGAATGAATGCCAAGTTGCGCGGATGATCAGTAGAAATGCAGGCTTTTGCTAATACTTCAGTAAATACTTCTAAGGCTTTTTGGCCGCCCAAACCTTTTGCGGTAATTGTGTTTCCAACTTCATTAAATAAATCTTCAGCAGTTCGGGGGCCATCTAAAGGGGGATCACTCTTTAAGCGTTCAAGACTGTATGCCAAAACTTCTTTGGCAAGTGCCTCAACTTCGGGTGTGAACTCGTGCATAGGCGGGAGTCTGCCATACCCTTATTCCATGAACCTACAACAACCCCATTGGCGCAAACCCCATGAAGGTGAGCATCGTTTTCCAGTTTCAGTTGTAGTCGCAATAGTTATTGCTCTTCAATTCGCCCTTCCAAGCAACTTATCTTTTAGCTTTCAAAGTTGGATATGTGCTCTAGAACTTCTAATTCTCATAACACTTTATGCAGTTAGTCCAAACCAAATTAAGAAACACCATCCACCAACTCGTTTCATTGGATTCGCACTAACTACGGTTATGACTATTTCAAACACCGCATCTGCAGTTAAATTAGTTGCAGAGTTAATTTCAGGCGGAATCGGAACTGCGACACAACTACTAGCATCTGGTGGTTCTATCTGGTTAACAAACATTGTCATATTCAGTCTATGGTTCTGGGATTTGGATCGCGGGGGACCAGGTGCACGAGCCGAGGCTAAAAAAGAGTGGCCAAATTTTATGTTCCAACAAATGTCTGATCCCGAATATGCCCCAAGTGATTGGCATCCAAAATTCTTTGATTACCTATACATGTCATTCACAAATGCCAGTGCATTTAGCCCAACCGATGTCCTGCCCCTTACGCGATGGGCGAAGCTTTTGATGCTTTTACAATCAACAACATCATTAGTTGTAGTTGGTTTAGTAGTTGCTCGAGCAGTAAATATTCTTCATTAATTAAAGCAAATTAGAAATCAATCCAGAATTGGGTTATTCTCAATCTATGGAACTTACAACTTGTCTCTGGTTTAACGGTAGAGCTCGCGAAGCGGCAAATTTTTACACCAGCATCTTTCCCGAAAGTTCCGTCGAAGATAATTGGATTGCGCCAACTGACACACCAGGAAATGTTCAGGGCGAAGAAGTAGTCGTAAATTTCAAAATGTTTGGTCGCCCATTTATTGGCTTAAACGGTGGACCTCAATTTCCACATAGCGAAGCAATTTCATTTCAGATTCCTTGCGCTAATCAAGCTGAAATTGATAAGTATTGGGATGTATTAATCGCAGATGGCGGAAGTGAAAGTCAGTGTGGCTGGCTTAAAGATAAATTTGGAATTTCATGGCAAGTTGTTTCCCCAGAGATGGGAAAGTATTTAGGTGGATCTGATCCAGAGGGCGCACAACGTGCTACACAAGCCATGATTGCGATGTGCAAAATAGATTTGGCTGCAATGGAGAAGGCTTACTTAGGAATATAAATTACTTAACTGGAATCAAAATTCCCATAGTGAAATCATCTGAATTGGGATCTAGAGTTAAGTTATAAAGTTCTAAGTGTGGACCTTCACGCATTTCTAATCCTGATTGCGGGAACACAACGCCATAGGCTTGGCCATAACTTTGTGCGAGGCCAGAAATATTTCCAGAATGCGTAACTTCAAGATAATTTCCAGCGGGAATAGTGACTAACTCAAAACCTGCAGGGGCAACATAACCTTGGTTTACTTCTACTCCAGCGATGTACTGAAGCTTGCCGTTACTTCCCGCGATAGGAGTGGAAACACCAAATGCTTCAGAGTTCTTTGGAAAATCTGACTTTGGAAACTCACTCCAGAACTTCTGCCATGCCGTTGGAATAGCTTTTGGGTCGTATTGATCCACAAACATGATTGAGTAAATTTCAACAGGAACGCCGCAGATTAGACGCCCCGAAATGATTTTTGTTGACATTAAAAACTCTCCTACAAATCTCGGAGTGGGTTGTGAGGGACTCGAACC
>WLIM01000112.1 GCA_009702205.1 Actinomycetota bacterium
ACGCCTTAAAGTCGGGTAGCCTTCACCAGTTAAATTCTCGCGTTTGGGCCTTTAGCTCAGCTTGGTTAGAGCGCTTCCCTGATAAGGAAGAGGTCAGTGGTTCAAGTCCACTAAGGCCCACCAATCGCGTTATTTAACCGGTTTTACAGATTTAATAAGTTAGCAATCTTTAGATAAGGTTGCGCCACTTACCCGTTAAATGCGGGGACCTAGCTCAATTGGTAGAGCACCGCCTTTGCAAGGCGGGGGTTAGGGGTTCGATTCCCCTGGTCTCCACAACTAGTTTCCACAAAAGTTTTATTAATTCGAAACAAAGAACCCGTTGAAAGGGAAAACATGTCAATAGCAATTCTTCACACAAGCATGGGCGATATCAATATCGAGCTTTTCCCAAATCATGCGCCAAAAACAGTTGCAAACTTTGTTGAACTAGCAACCGGAAAGCGCGAATGGGTTGATCCAATTACTGGCGAGAAAACTTCTAAGAATCTTTACGACGGAACAGTATTTCACCGTGTAATTGCAAACTTTATGATTCAAGGTGGAGATCCACTTGGAAACGGAACTGGCGGACCGGGATACCAATTCGCAGATGAATTTCATGGCGAATTAGCATTTGATCGCCCATACATTCTTGCAATGGCCAATGCTGGACCAGGAACAAACGGTTCACAATTCTTCATCACAGTTGCCGAGACTGCTTGGTTAAACCGCAAGCACACAATCTTCGGTGAAGTTAAAGATGAAGCTTCAAAGAAGATTGTTGATGCAATTGCTGCAGTTAAAACTGGTGGGCAAGATCGCCCAGTTCAAGCTGTAAAAATTAACTCTGTAACAATCTCAGAATAATAAAATGAAAGAGCGGCAATCACTCACTACGAGTCTGATTGTTTTAATCTGCGGTAGCTTTCTTTTAGCAGAATATTTTCTACCTGATCTGCAATCGCAATTAGCTCTCTTCTATGGTGGCGATTATTCAAACGGCTACTTCCCTGGTGTTTCTACTGGCCAGTGGTATCGCCTCGTAACCGTTGCGCTAACTCACGCCGGGTGGATGCACTTAATCTTTAATATGTTGGCTTTGTATTCAATCGGAACACCTATCGAAGCATTCTTAGGACGTCTTCGCTATTCCTTGATATTTCTAGGCTCATTAATAGCGGCTTCACTTACCTCGCTCTATTTCGGCCCACACAATATTTACGCAGTTGGAGCATCAGGGGCAATTTATGGATTATTCGGCTCACTCTTTGTTATCGGTAAGCGCTCGGGAGCTAATTACCAGAACATAACAGGAGTAATAATTATTAACTTACTAATTACTTTCACTGTGCCAGGAATTGATTGGCGCGCACATATTGGTGGATTAGTAGCAGGTATCGTGCTTACTTATCCTTTGATGTTTCGCAGAAGAACTTGAGCTACATCTAAAACTCCAATATCGGACTCTCTTGCAACCATTCCATCACTGACCATAATTCGGCAGAACGGACAGGCAACAGCAACCTCTTTAACTTGTGTCGCTATTGCTTCATCTACGCGATTTAAATTAATTCGAGTTCCAATAGTTTCTTCCATCCACATACGACCACCTCCAGCGCCACAACAGAATGAACGATCTTGATTTCTTGGCATCTCGGTAACCTCAACTCCTGTTGACTGCAGAAGTTCGCGAGGTGGTTGGTAAATTTGATTGTGACGCCCCAAGTAACAAGGATCGTGATAAGTAAGGGTGGCATCGCCCTTGTGAGGTGAAGTCTTTAACTTTCCTTCTTTTATTAATTGATTTAGTAATTGTGTGTGGTGAACCATTTGTAATTCAAAACCTTGTTGTTTGTAATCTCGCCCAATTGTCGTAAAGCAATGAGGGCAGGTAACCACAACTTTCTTCACACCACGCGAACCGAATGTTTGCTGCAAAGTCTCGATGTTTTCCCGCGAAAGAATTTGATACAAGAATTCATTTCCAGAACGGCGAGCCGGATCACCACTACAAGTTTCACGTTGTCCTAAAACTCCAAAAGTTGTTCCAGACATGTAAAGAAGCTCGGCAACAGCTTTGGTGGTCTTCTTTGCACGTTCTTCATATGCGCCAGCACATCCAACCCAAAAGAGATATTCAACGTCTTCTGGAATTTCATTTTCAATTACCGTAATTGGGAAATCACATTCGGCAATCCAAGCGTTTCTATCAGTGCGATTTGCACCCCATGGATTTCCGGTCTTCTCAAGATTTCTAAAGGTCCCGCCCAATTCAGAAGGAAACTCGGATTCAACTAATACTTGGAATCTACGCATATTTACAATGTGATCAACGTGTTCGATATCTACCGGACATTCATTTACACAAGCGCCACAGGTCGTGCAAGACCACAAAACCTCGGGTGAAATAACGTTGCCAACAATTGGTTCATCGCTACCAACTTTGGTTAACGCATGATCGCGCATAGCCATAATTAATAACTTAGGCGAAAGTGGTTTATCAGTATGCCATGCAGGACATTGTGATTGGCATCTACCGCACTCGGTACAACTTGCCATATCAAGCAAGCCCTTCCAAGAAATATCTGCACTCTTTCCAATTCCGAAAACATCATCTTCTTTTGGATCTTCGAAATCTATGGGCTTACCGTGCGAAATCATTTCTGGCAGTGGACCAAGCGCCGGCTTTGAATCTAAATTGCGCTTGAAGAAGATATTGAACGGCGCCAAGAAGCGATGCCAAGCAACACCCATTGTTAAATCATTAGAGATAACAATGAACCAGAGCGCCGAAACCCAAATCTTAATTCCAGCGACAGTCTGTACAGCGGTTGTGTTTACATAATATTGATGTTCTAAATAGTCGAGAGAAATTACACAAACTACAACAGCAAGAATTGTCGCTTCAACATAATATGCTTTTAATGATTTAGATCCCAGAAATCTAGATGTTCTAGACATATGAACAAATCTTGTAACTTGACGAATTCCAATTAGCGCAACAATTCCAACGCCCGTTGTCCAAGCAATTGCTAAAACAAAATAGCGATACGGTTCCCAATTTCCGATGATAGGAAGAACAAAAGCGGGATCTATTAATTGACCATATGCAGTTATTAAAGTTCCTAGAAGAGCAACAAAGCCAATCATTACAAACCAGTGTGCAATTGCAGATCCAGTAAAGCGGAGCATCTTGGTGTGCAGCAAAATTTCGCGCGCCATCGATTTCGCGCGCTCACCTTTATTTAGGAATCTTGCAGGGTCGCTCTGGCCTGCCGAGATTCGGGCGTACATCTCTCGAAGTTTTAAAGCGAAGCTGCCAATAGCAAAGAGCGTGAATACATAAAGGACGATTGCCAGATAGCTCATACGAGAAGGCTAGAGCCCGGCCCCCAAAGTCACGGGAATATCCCGCCCGAACCAGGCGTTACCTGGTTAACTCAACTTGAGTCAGCTCGGCTCAATCTTTTGACATCGAGCGGCTCAATTGCGAGAATTCGACCATAGCCGGTCAGAAATCAGGCTGAAGTAATAAGAATAAGGAGCAATAAATGGCTAGAGCAGTCGGAATCGACTTAGGAACAACAA
>WLIM01000113.1 GCA_009702205.1 Actinomycetota bacterium
AAAGTAATCCACCATGTGCAAGTCCGGGTGCGCCTTGGTGATTTTCAGTGACGGTAAAGACAGCCGTTAAATCTTGCCCCTCGCCAGCATGCGCAACAAGATGCAAGCCAGTTGGATGTAACTCGCCACAACCAAAACAATGTCCGAAGTGTGAAGGGATTTTAGTTCCTGGTTCCGGCGCCTTTGGATGACGTGGTGGAATTTGCGCACCCTCTGGTGGCACCGTACTCGGAACGCGACTCATGGGTAAAGCCTAATCCTTGAATTTAATAGAGCAAATATTTAGAAGTTTTATGGCGTAGCGTGCGCCTGTGGGAAAAATTAATCGACATGAAGATCGCGACTATGGCCTTCCTATCTATCAAGAAAGTTTAAGTTGGAGCTGGTGGCTCTGGTTATTCGCAATCTTTATGGCTGGTTCGCTCTCGCTTGCAATCTGGGCCGCAATTGGAGATCGCGCAGCAATTATTCTCTCTGCAATTGAATTTGGACTCCTGCTTTTAGCACAAAGAAAGAGCACGCTAGCGATAACAGTTACTAAAGGTTGGCTTCTAGTTGGGCCTGCTGCAATCGAGCGCGCCTTTATCCATAATTTTCAAGCTCTATCTTCAAGCCAATACAAACGAGTTCGTGGCGTTGATGGCGATCCCGCCGCTTATTTACAAATTAGGTTCTGGGTAAACACTGCAATAAAAATAGATTTACGTGACCCAAAAGACAGAACGCCCTACTGGCTTGTAAGCACCAATAGAGCGAATGAATTAACTAAAATCCTAAACGTTGCAGAGCACTAGCTCTTAGAGCTTAAGCACAATCCTTACAGATTGCCTTTGCTCCAGAACCTGACTCTAATTGCGATGAGTGGTGAACTAAGAAGCATCTTGAACAAGTAAATTCATCTTCTTGTTTAGGAACAACTCGAACTGTTAACTCTTCGCCAGAAAGATCAGCGCCAGGAAGTTCTAGATTCTCGGCCGCTTCTTCTTCATCAATATCAACTTGACCAGATTGAGCATCTGCTCTGCGAGCTTTGAGCTCTTCGAGAGATTCCTCGTGAAGTTCTTCATCTTGCTTTCGCGGTGTGTCGTAATCCGTTGCCATGGCACCTCCTCTTTATAAATCTAGTAATTCAAAACTGCAATCAATTAACTGCCGTCAGGGCGGATAGTGTCCTATAAGTGGCTCGCCTACCTAATCAACCCTCGGCGTGTCGAAAATATTCCCGAATAAATCCTTTTGGTGGATTAATCCTTTAAGCGAATTGGGTTTTGGCCACGAGCAACGAGTCGATCGAAATGTGTATCCCGTTTTTCAACAAATTTCGCAACATCAACTTCTGCAGCGGCAATATATGCGCCTAATTCATCGCGAGCTGCTGCTCCTTCTCCTGTGAAATCTTCACGGTTGAAAATATTCCAGGCACGCAAAACTGGTGCTACGACATCTTCAAGGTGTGACTTTGGATCATAAATTCCAGCAAGTGCGATTTGAACTGATTTACGACCCCAACCAGGCATTCCTGCGCCAGGCATTTGAAAATTGGTTACAACATCTTTGATTGCAATCATCGCAGCATTTGGTTCAAGATCAATCGCGGCTGAAAGCAAATTGCGATAGAACAACATATGTAAGTTCTCATCAAGGGCGACTCTGGCCAACATTCCTTCACAAATTTCATCATTCGATATGCGACCAGTATTTCTATGGGAAATACGCGTTGCTAGCTCTTGAAATGTTACATAAGAAACTGTGTGCAACATGTCGTTGTCATATGGTGTCTGATATCCAGCCATCATGTGGGCCATACGCAAATCTTCTAATTCATTTGGATCGACACCGCGAGTTGCCATCAAATAATCACGCATAACAATTCCATGGCGGGCTTCTTCAGCTGTCCAACGATTAATCCAGGTATTCCATGCACCATCTCGACTCATTGAAAGTGAAATTTCGGTGTGGTAACTCGGAAGGTTATCTTCAGTCAACAAATTCAAAACAAGAGAGTCTTGGGCAATTGCAGAAAGTTTAGAATCTTTTGCTTCCCAGGCATCGCCATTTAGTGGACCTGCGAAAGTTTTACCTTCACTCCACGGGACATACTCATGTGGATACCAATCTTTGGTTGTTGCAATATGGCGTTCAAGCTCAACAGCAACAGCTGGTTCAAGATCTCGAATTAAACGACTTTGAATCTTTGGGTCGATTGATGCCATTAGCGGAACTTAGCGCACGAATTGCGCTACTCGCGAGTTAAACTTGCGGAAATTAAATTATTTAGGGCGATTATTGGTGCGAGATTTCGCTTGTTCCAAGCGCCACTTAGCAATTTCGCCATGATTCCCAGATAGCAAGACATCGGGAACGCTAAGGCCTCGCCACTCTTTTGGTTTTGTGTAATTTGGATATTCAACTAACGAATCATCGCCATCACGCAATGTATGAGACTCCTCGTCAAGAGATGAGGGATTTCCAATTACTCCTGGCAGCAAACGAATAATCGCCTCCATAATTACAAGCGTCGCCACTTCCCCGCCACCTAATACATAATCTCCGATTGAAACTTCACGCACTTTAAATCCGCTCGCATTTGCATAGTAATCACTCACTCGAACATCAATGCCTTCATATCGACCACAGGCGAAGATTAAATGTTTTGATGAAGTTAATTCGATGGCTAAATCTTGAGTCAGCTTCTCTCCCGCAGGTGTTAGAACAATTAACTCATGTTCGACGCCCGGTGCTAATTCTGCAACAGCGTCAATCGCCTTACCCCATGGTTCTGGCGACATAACCATTCCGGCACCACCGCCATAAGGAGTGTCATCTACTGAACCGTGAACATCGCTAGTTTGATCTCGCAGATCGTGAATACCAATTTCGATAAGTCCTGCATCTATTGCTCTGCCGATTAGCGAAAGATTAAGAGGGGCCAAATAATCCGGAAAAATAGTAATTACATCGAAGCGATTGACTTTACTCATCAAGCAACCCTTGTGGTGGAATTATTACAATTTTACGATTCGCAATATCAACGATGGGAACAATGGCTTTTACGAAAGGTATTAATACTTCGCGATCGTTGTATGAGACGGCCAAGACATCTTGGCCCGGCAAGTTAATAACATCGCTTACTTTGCCTATCAATTCGCCATCTTGTGTAGAGACTTCGCATTGAAGTAATTGCTGAACATGAAAATCATCTTCTGTTGAATCAGCGTCTATATCTACATCGGCAAGAAGTAAGACATTTCTTAGTTTTTCAATCTCATTTCGATCAGTTACGCCTTCAAAGCCAAGCAATAACGTTCCGTTGTGATCTCTAACGGAAGAAATAGTTAGTGGACCAAAAGTTGTTGGCTCTGTCGCTAGGACAGAGCCAACATAAAATCGATCTTCTGGTTGATCGGTGCGCACTTCAACTGTCGCCTCACCAAATACTCCATGTGCGCGACCAATTCTGGCAACGACAAGTTGCACTATTAGCGAGCCTCGTCAGCCTCGATGAGATCTACGCGGACTGAACGTCCAGCAATCGCACTTATAAC
>WLIM01000114.1 GCA_009702205.1 Actinomycetota bacterium
TATCACTCTAACCTGCCGAGTGCTAATGCCAAATCTAGAGCAGGGGCGAAGCCTCGGCAAATCGGGGCGAGACTTGGGGTAATCCGCCAATGAGTAACTGTTTGTTGCGGCACGAATGGTGGGTTACCCCAAGTTTTCGCCGGTTTAAAGTGAGCGGGCGTTGGTGCGAGCTTCGCGCAGACGGCGAAGGCGCTTTACGAGCATTGGCGATGCCAGCAGGGCATCATCGCGATCGATCAAGTTATTGAGAAGTTGGTAATAAGCAGGTGGCGACATATCGAAAAGTTCCTTGATTGCGCTCTCTTTGGCGCCAGCAAACTTCCACCACTGTCCTTCAAAATCCAGAATCTTAGTTTCGAGTTCGGTTAGAGAGCTCGCGGCAATCTGCGATGCAATCTCTAGGTTTTCCATTCCCGAATCATACGAGAAGGGGGCGACAATTTCTTGGATTTAGCAGAAATTATTGGCCTTTAAATTGGGAGTCGGCATAGTCTTTTCGATTAGAACTACGGACTAAATTTGCAAGCATTCTTGGAAAAATCAAAACGTGGAACGGTGAAACCGCAAACCAATAAAGCTGGCCACCGAGGCCTCTTGGTGAAAACGTTGCATCTTGTGAAATTTTTCGCATTGCTACTCCATCAACCACTACATCTTCAATTGTGAATTCCAGCCAAGCTTTTCCGGGAAGAATCATTTCGGCATAAAGTTTTAAGGCTCTGCCTGTTTCTAATTTCTCTACTCGCCAAAAATCTAAACTGTCCCCAACTCGAAGTGAATCGGGACTTCTGCGGCCGCGGCGTAGGCCAACACCACCAAATGCGCGATCAAGAATTCCGCGTGCCCACCAGAGAAAATCTGCACCGTACCAACCGTTATCGCCACCGATTTGTTCAACGCTCTTCCATAAATTCTTGGCTGATGTCTCAACAATTTTTTCGCGGTGATCGCGATAAATAGTTTCACCGGCCCAATCTGGATCACTCTGTGCTTTCTGCCATGGTGCAGTTGGTTGGGTTGCATCTGACCAACGAGATTCAACTTGATTCTGAGTTGTTAATGAAAGTGCGAGTTCAATTGCTTTATCTACTTGTAATAAACCTTCTGGTGGTGGCGCAATTAAGCCAGAAATACTCTTTGCTGGATCGGCAACAACTTCGCTAATTAATGATTGAACAAGTGGTCGTGCCAGCGCCGTTGGAACTGGTGTTACTAATCCAATCCACAAACTAGAAAGTGCTGGCGATAGAACTGGAACTTTAATAATCCAACGTCTGCGCAAGCCAGAAATTTTGGCAAACATTTGCATCATGTCGGCATAAGAAAGAACAGCTGGTCCACCAATATCAAAGATGCCACTTACTGGTGTTTTAAGAGCGGCTGCACTCGATAAATACCAGAGCACATCGCGAATTGCGATTGGTTGAGTTCGATTCGAAACCCATTTCGGCGTTGTCATAACAGGAAGTCGGTGAGTTAAGTGACGCAACATTTCAAATGATGCAGAGCCAGAACCGATGATAATTCCGGCGCGCATTTCAATTACTGGTACCGAACCGCTCGCAAGTTGGCGACCGGTATTAGCGCGAGACTCTAGATGTTGGCTGATCTGTTTATCATTTGCGATTCCACCAAGATAGACAATTTGTTTTACTCCGGCTTCAGCTGCGGCTCTTGCAAAATTGCGAGCCATCTCAGCCTCGAGTTCATCAAAATTAGGGCCAAGATTAATTGAGTGCAATAAATAAAAAGCGGTGTGGATTCCAGTTAGCGCACTCTTTACAGATGTGAAGTCATTGGCATTTCCCTGAGAAATTTCAACCCTGTTAAACCAAGGTTGTCCTGAAATCTTGTTCTTGTCGCGAACCATTACGCGAACTGCGAAATCTAGACTTAGTAAATGTCGGACGAGTCGGCCACCAACATATCCAGATGCTCCGGTTACGAGAATTTTACGGCCAGATGCGTGGCTTTCAGCGAGTGGGCTCATGGGATTAACAGTAGACTTCAATCTAAATTGTTGAAACTTGAAAGTTATTTCTAAAAGAAAAAGTAGAGGAATTCCATGAATCAGCGCTCAAAGCCTCGGGTTGTAATTCTCGGTGGCGGCTTTGGCGGAATCGCGACTGCACGTGCTCTGGGAAATAAAGCGGATATCACTGTTGTAGATCGCCACAATTACCAAACTTTTCTTCCACTTCTATACCAAGTTTCTACTGCTGGACTCGCAGCCGATCACGTCGCTTATCCAATTCGCGGAGTACTTCGGGCGTTCAATGGAAAATTTAGAATGGGAAGTCCCATCTCTGTAGATCACAAAAACAAGACCGTTAAATTAGATAGCAGTGAAGTTCTCCCCTTTGATCACCTAGTAATTGCTGTTGGCTCTGTTACTGCAGACTTTGGAACGCCAGGTGTAAGTGAATATGCCCTCGGAATGAAATCAATTCACGAAGCTTTAACTATTCGAGCTGAAGTTATGCGCCGTTTTGAAGATTTATGTCGCTTCGAAGATGACACCAGACTTTCAGTTGTTGTAGTTGGCGGCGGTCCTACCGGTGTTGAAATGGCTGGTGCATTAGCCGAACTCGTACGTGGCCCGTTAATGAATGATCAGAAACATGCGGCGCGACATATCGATGTCTCACTTCTTGAAGCCGGACCAAGATTGCTACCAAGTTTTTCACCATCTTTATCTGAGAAAACAAAACGGGCCCTAGAGAAATTGGGCGTTAACGTATTAGTAAATACTGCAGTTAAATCTGTAAAGCGCGCAGAAATTAATTTAAAGAGCGGTGAAGTAATTGCGGCAGAGGTAACAATTTGGGCTGCTGGTGTTAAAGGTGAACCAGTTATTGAAAAACTTTCACTACCGCTTGATGGAAATAGATTGCAGGTTTATCCAACTCTTGCTGTTGCAAATTATCCAAATATCTGGGCTGTCGGTGATATTTCTGGAGCAAAAGCTAAGGATGGCCGCTTCTTACCAATGGTTGCGCCTGTTGCAATGCAACAAGGACGTTTTGTAGCCGAACAAATATTGCGCCGCGAAAAAGGTTTAGAACTCCGCGACTTTAAATATAAAGACAAGGGCTCAATGGCAACTATTGGGCGTCACAAAGCTGTTGTTGAAGCTGGACCAATTAAGTTTTCAGGTTACCCAGCTTGGGCGACATGGTTATTCCTGCACCTCTTCTATTTAATGGGTGGTCGAAATCGCATCGGAACAATTGCAGATTGGTGCTGGAATTACGTAACTTTCGATCGTGGAAATCGCCACATCATGGATTCGATGTAGTAAATGCTTAAATTAAAGCGCGGCTATTTAGATCTACGTGGTCACCAAGTTTGGTCTGCATCTGGGAAAACTCTAGGCAAGAAGAGCGGACCTGTTTTATTAATGCATGGTGGGTTAAGTTCGACTGAAAGTTGGGATTACACAGTAATACCTGCGGTTCAACGAACTCATAAAATTTTTGCATACGACCGATGCGCACATGGTCGAACTGCAAGTCGTGAAGGTTTTTATCACTTTGA
>WLIM01000115.1 GCA_009702205.1 Actinomycetota bacterium
CTTCTCCAGCTCTTCCAAGCTTCATCGATCCAGTACCCGCAGGGACTGTGCCATTCCAAATTGCACTTGCATGTTTAAAAACTTTCATTTTTACGCTACCTTTCAAGTTATGGAGCCAGGCAAAGTATTCAATGCGAGAACACTATCGTCAGAAGATGTTTCTATGCGAGGTCAAGGGCAATGCTTCACGTTAATTAAATCTGGAACTTACGCCGAAGGCATGACTGCCACTGAGATTCATCTAACTGGAAATGCCTCCCCCAAGGGTTCTACTGGTTGCGACACTTTAATTTTTGTTCGATCTGGGTCAGCAAGTTTGGAAATTATCGGAAGCGATATTGATAACAGCGTCAAAGTAAGTGCTGGTTCTGCAGTTCACATTAAGAGTGGTGAAAGTTTCTTCTGGGCACATGGCAATGATCTTGTTGCTCTTGAGGTAACAATCCCGGATACCACTGGACCATATGCGAGAAAACAAGCAAAAGAAGTTACAACATTTAAACGTTCAATTGTTCAAGGTGATTCTCTTAAAGGTGATGCGACTGGTGATCGCCAATTTGAAGTTTTATTCGACACCACTAGTGGTTCATCAGGCGCAACAATGTTTATTGGCTTTATTCCGCCATCAGGAGCGCCTGCTCACTATCACTTATATGACGAGATCTGCCATATCGTACGTGGAACTGGTGAATTCAAAGTTGGCGATGAAATCCAACCACTCTCCGAAGGATCTACATTTGCTGTTGTCCCAAGACTTCTTCATTCTGTAATAAATAACACAACAGAAGATCTCTGGATTCTTGGTATTTTTAGACCCGAGGGATCGCCGGCAGCCGCTTACTATCCCGATGGGAAACCCGCTCCGGGCTACTCCGAATTGAATTGATTTTTAATTAGTAGGAGGAAGCTTGAGTTCAATAGATTTAGCTGCGCAATACCGTTCTGAATTTCCAATTTTTGAAAAACTAACTTATATAAATTCATGTTCGCAAGGTGCGCTTTCAAAGTCAGTAAAAGCTGCATTTACAACTTATCTATCAACGCTTGAAGAACAAGGTTCTGCTTGGAATGATTGGGTTACCCAGCAAGAACTAGTCCGTGGTTTGATGGCAAAATTCTTAAATGCAAAGCCAGAAGAAATTGCACTCACAACTTCAGCATCTGCCGGTGTTAACTCCCTTGCAACAGCGCTTAATTTTTCTGGTAAGCGCAACAAGATTGTCACTACCGATAATGAATTCCCAACTATGGGACAGATTTGGCATGCACAGGAATCTCGCGGTGCCAAAATAGTTCATGTTAAGAACAACCCAGATTTAACGGTAGATACGCAAGCTCTTATAAATGCAATTGATGAAGAAACACTTCTGGTTGCAATTACCCATGTCTGCTATCGAAATGGTGCACGTACTGATATCAATCCAATAATTGAAGCCGCTCATAAAATGGGTGCGCTGGTTGTATTAGATACATATCAAACAGTTGGTGCAATTAACCTTGATGTCACGGAAATTAAAGCTGACTTCATTGTTGGCGGACTTCTCAAATACATGATTGCGGTTCCTGGAGTTGGCTTCCTTTATGCTCGGGAAAATACAACTATGGATTTAATCCCAACAAGTACTGGCTGGTTTGCAGCACGTGATTTGTTTGCAATGGAGATTCATTCTTATGATCCCGCTAAAGAGGCGCGCAGATTTGAAACCGGAACTCCAAATGTCCCACCGCTTTATCCTGCAAGTGCGGCACTTGAGTTCATGCTTAAGGTGGGAATAAAGAACGTTGAAACATATGTGGCAGAAATTCATGATGAGATTCGAGCAGGCATTGCAGATATCGGTGGCGTCGTAGTCACTCCTGCTGGTAGAAATCAGCACGGCGCGCTGCTTGCAGTCGCTTCTACTGATGAGCATGCTCACGTCTCTGCTCTTGAGGCTCTTGGAATTGTTACCTCTTGCCGTGACGGAAATATTCGAATTTCTCCTCACTTCTACAACAATCGCGAAGATGTAGCTAAGGTTGTTGCGGGCTTTGCAAAAACTAAAGATTATTTAAGAAAATAGGGAGCAACAGAATTTAATGGCTAATAACAAGATTGAAACTTACAAACTTGCAAAAGGTTTGGAGATTTCTAGAGCTGTTACTGGGCTTTGGCAGATTGCCGACATGGAGAAGGATGGAAAAACTTTAGATCCTGTTCAAACTGCAGAATTTATGGCGCCATATGCTGATGCTGGGCTATTTACATTCGACATGGCTGATCATTATGGATCTGCCGAAATTATTGCGGGAACTTTTAAGCAGAACAATTCAAGCGGCGCTAAAGCAAAGCTACTTACCAAGTGGGTTCCAAAACCTGGGCCAGTAACAAGAGAACAGGTACGTGAAGCCGTACAAGCTCGTCTCGATAGATTGCAAACGAAGAAAGTTGATTTACTTCAGTATCACGCTTGGAAATTCTCAAATCCATATTGGTTGGATGCGCTTATATATTTACAGGAGTTAAGAGAAGAAGGGCTAATCGGAGCTATTGGAACAACCAACTTCGACACTGCCCATCTGCGGATTGCAAAATCTAGCGGTGTTGATTTGGTTTCAAATCAAATTTCATATTCGCTTATCGATAGACGCGGTGGTGGCCAGATGGCTAATTACTGCGCTGATAATGGAATAGCAATTCTGGCCTACGGAACTCTTCTTGGTGGTTTTCTATCTAAGAAATGGTTGGGTAAAGCTGAACCTACTGGAGATGCTTTAGCTAATTGGTCACTGATGAAATACAAGAGATTTATCGATGCAGCTGGTGGTTGGGATAAATTCCAGAACGTTCTTGAAACACTTAATACGATTAGTAGCGAAACAGACCGTTCTATTTCAACAATTGCAAGCAAATATCAACTATCTCAGAAAGCCGTTGGTGCAGTAATTATTGGCGCCCGACTTGGCGAAAACGCGCATATTGCTGATGCAACTTCACTATTTACCTTTGAGTTAAGTAAGGAACAGCGCAAGCGCATAAAAACTGCTCTTAATCTTCTAGATCCAATACCAGGGGATTGCGGCGATGAATATCGCAAGCCGCCGTATTTAACAGCCTCTGGAGATTTAAGTCATCACCTTGAAGAATTTCCGCCAGTTTATAAATCAATCAAAACGGCGACTAAAGAACGTATTGATTCTGGAACTACTTGGGAAACTCTTGCTGGTTATTCCAGAGCAGTTCGAATTGGTGATCGAGTTCTAGTTTCAGGAACAACAGCTACACATGGTGAACTTGCTGTTGGCAAGAGCGATCCTGCGGCTCAAGCACATTTTGCGATCGACAAGATTGAAGCTTCACTTGAATCTCTTGGTGCAAAGCTTTCCGATGTTGTTCGTACCCGAGTATTCGTAAATAACATGTCAGATTGGGAAGCGGTTTCAATTGCACATGGCGAACGCTTTGCTGACATCAGGCCTGCAAATACTATGTTTATTGCGAAGCTAATCGGAGATGAATACCTGGTTGAAATCGAAGCAGAA
>WLIM01000116.1 GCA_009702205.1 Actinomycetota bacterium
CTCTTCGAAAATAACTTCATCCATTCTTGAGCCAGTATCAACAAGAGCAGTTGCAAGAATAGTTAGCGATCCACCATCTTCAATATTTCGCGCAGCACCAAAGAATTTCTTAGGTGGATACAAAGCAGCAGAATCCACACCACCGGAAAGAATTCTTCCACTAGCAGGTGCAGCAATGTTGTATGCACGTCCCAAACGAGTTATTGAATCAAGCAGCACAACTACGTCATGACCTAATTCAACTAAGCGTTTTGCGCGCTCAATTGCAAGCTCTGCAACTGTGGTGTGATCTTCAGCAGGACGATCGAAAGTTGAAGAAATTACTTCACCTTTTACAGAACGTTGCATATCTGTAACTTCTTCTGGGCGCTCATCTACGAGAACAACCATTAAGTGAACTTCAGGATTATTTTTTGTAATCGCATTTGCGATTGCTTGAAGCACCATTGTCTTTCCTGCTTTAGGAGGGGAAACAATTAATCCGCGTTGACCTTTTCCGATTGGAGCAATCAGATCGATAACACGTGTGGTCAAAATATTTGGTTCTGTTTCTAAACGTAAACGATCTTGTGGGTAAAGCGGGACTAATTTGTTGAATTCAATACGATCCTTAGCTTCGTCAGGTTCCATTCCATTAATGGTGTCCAAACGAAGTAGTGCATTAAATTTCTCACGACGTTCGCCCTCACGTGGTTCACGAACGGCTCCTGTTACAACATCTCCTTTACGAAGTCCGTATCGACGAACTTGTTGCATAGAGACATAGACATCATTTGGACTTGGAAGGTATCCGCTTGTGCGAATAAATGAGAAGTTGTCGAGAATATCTACTAAGCCACCGACAGGAACTAATACATCATCTTCAGAAATAACTGCCTCGCGCTCTTCACGTGGAGGGCGGTTGCGATCACGGTTGCGATCACGATCTCTATGACGGTCCCGTCCACGATCACCGCGGTCATTACGGTCACTGCGGTTGTCACGATCACCGCGGTTGTCGCGGTTGTCGCGGTTGTCGCGATCCCCTCTGTTGTCGCGGTTATCACGGTTATCTTCGCGGTTCTCACTAGAACTTTCATTCCCAGAATTAGAGTTGTCAGATTTTTCAGCCGAACTTTCTTTATCCGCTGAACGTTCTTTGCGTGCAGGTTTTGCAGATGCCGCACGATTAGCTGCTTGCAAATCACTAATAGCGGTAACAAGAGCAGCTTTTGGCATCTTCACAGCGCCATCAATTCCAAGTTGGACACCTACTTTGCGCAGCTCGGGAAGGAGCATCGCGCTTAAATCGCTCGCGGGTTTACGCGCGCGGGTTGAAGTTTCAGTCACATTTCCTCATTCAGTTTATTTGGCTTATTAAATAAGCTCAGTTGGATTATTAATCGCTTTGAATATTCTTAACAGAAGTTTCAAGTTTTTCCGGTTTTAACTTAAAACTTGGATAGGTAAGAATTTTAAGCGAAGGTGATTTTTATTGCTTACTCGGGGCAATCCCGGCCGAGTAAGAAAAGCATAGCACCCAACCAAGAGGGGGGTTACTGCTAATTAGGGCTATATATATGGGCGCCAACCCGGCTAATTCCTAAAATTTGAGTGGCAAATGAACTGCCTCCGGCACGGGCGATCTCTTGCGCATCAGTGACCGAGCCAGTATGTAATGCCAAGACAGTAGGTCCTGCACCTGAAATAAAAGCAGCAACTCCTGCGCTTCGTAATTTTTGCACAAGCGCAAAAGATTTTGGCATTGCTGATTTACGAAACTCTTGATGGATTAAATCTTGCGTGGCCTCATAAAGAAATTCTGGTTTATTACTTAAAGCCTCAACCATTAAAGCGCTGCGAGCAATATTTGCCGTCGCATCCTTATATAAAACTTCATCAGGCAACATTTTGCGCGCACTCGAAGTTGCAACTGCACTTTCTGGAATGAATGCCACAGCATTAATTCGATGATTTACCGTAATAGGAGTTGCGCGACCAACTCCACCTTCAAGCCATGCAATAGTCGCACCACCGTATAGAACTGCAGCAACATTGTCGGGATGACCTTCCATCTCTGTTGCGATCGCAAGCAAATCTTGATCTGTTAAACGTTCTTGGCCAGAAATTACTAATGCTCTAGCTAAATAAAGTCCACCGACAATTGCACTTGAAGAGGAACCTAATCCACGTCCATGAGGAATTGCATTTAATGCACGTACTGATAATCCCCGAGGCTTTCCACCCATATGATCGAACGCGCGATTCATCGCTTTAATAACTAAATTCTTATCATCTTTTCTAATCTCATCAGCGCCTTCGCCAGCAACTTGAATATCAAGACCCGCTTCATCCGAAACTTGCGCCGCATATCCATCATAAATTTCGAGAGCTAAACCTAAAGAATCAAAACCGGCTCCTAAGTTGGCACTACTTGCTGGCGTGCGAATTGTTACTGGTGTCGCGCGAAAAGTTGGTTTGCTTTGCATTATGCCAACTCAAGAACTTCGGCTGCTTTTGCAACATTTACTGGAATAACAATGGGCTCTGGTGCACCATCAAGTGCCCACTGAACATCTTTGAGTCCGTTACCGGTAACTGTAATCACGATTCTTTTACCTTTAGGTAATTGCCCTGCAGCTTTCGCTTTTATTAAACCAGCAAGGCCAGCGGCTGAAGATGGTTCGCAGAAAATTCCTTCACGTCCAGCTATCAAACGATATGCCGACAAGATTTCTTGATCAGAAACAGCTCCAATCCGTCCACCAGAATCATCACGTGCAGCAACAGCTTGCTGCCAAGATGCAGGATTACCAATACGAATTGCAGTTGCAATTGTTTCAGGGTTTTTCACAACTTCATTGCGCACAATTGGCGCTGCACCCTCTGCCTGAAATCCCCACATTTGTGGCAAACTTTTTGAAATTCTATCTTTTTTATACTCCTGGTAGCCCAGCCAATATGCGGTGATGTTTCCGGCATTGCCAACAGGAAGTGCATGAATATCTGGCGCAAATCCAAGCGCATCAACGATTTCAAATGATCCGGTTTTTTGACCTTGAATTCGGTAAGGGTTCACTGAGTTAACTAATGCAACTGGATAATTTTCCGATAACTCGCGGGCAAGAGTTAAGCAATCATCGAAATTTCCATCTACTTGTAAAATTTTTGCACCATGAATTATTGCTTGAGCTAATTTGCCCATTGCGATTTTCCCTTCCGGGATTAATACCGCAGGAATCATTCCGGCTTTTGTGGCATAGGCAGCAGCACTTGCACTTGTATTTCCAGTTGATGCACAGATGACTGCACGTGCGCCATCTTCGGCAGCTTTACTCATCGCCATTGTCATTCCCCGGTCTTTAAAAGAACCGGTTGGATTGCAACCTTCTACTTTCACCCAAACTTCATTATCCAGCATGTCGGAAAGAACGCAGGCGTAAACAAGTGGAGTGCCACCTTCTTGCAAAGTTACTACCGGAGTTTTTCGCGAAACTGGAAGGCGATGGCGGTACTCCTCAATTATTCCGCGCCAA
>WLIM01000117.1 GCA_009702205.1 Actinomycetota bacterium
GTGATTAAAACTTCACCGCCACAAATCATCGCCGCTGCCATAAACGGTGCAGCATTTGAAAGATCAGGTTCAATTGTGAGATCTTGTCCACTTAATTCACCAGGCAGAACTCGCCATTGATGTTTTCCAGAATCAGAAAAACTCACTTCAACGGTTGCGCCAAATGTTCGGAGCGCTTCAATTGTCATTTCGATATGTGGCATAGATGGAAGGGAATTACCAATATCTTTTATTGTTATACCCTCTTTAGTTGCCGGTCCAATCATCAAGAGCGCAGATATAAATTGACTTGAAGCAGAGGCATCAATTTCTAGTACTCCACCTTTAATAGATCCACTCGCATTAATAGTTAGTGGAAGTGAATATCGATTGCCATGTTCGATGGTTACACCAAGGGTTTCAAGTGCAGAAATAACTGGGCCTACTGGTCGCTCGTATGATCTGGCATCGCCATCGAAATGTATAAGTCCCGTAGCAAGAGCGGCAACAGGTGGCAAGAAGCGCATTACAGTTCCAGCGTTACCAACATCAACACTTGCTGGACCATAAAATTTCCCAGGGTTAATTTTCAAATCACCATTTGGTTCTTGGGTAATTCCACAACCAATCGCCTTTAGTCCGGCAATCATTAACGCAGAATCGCGAGAGTGAAGTGGTTTACGTAAAAGTGATGGCGAGTTAGCTAGAGCTGCGAGAATTAGCGCGCGGTTTGTTGCAGACTTTGAACCCGGAATTGTTATTACTGCTGAAATTGGCGTTGCACCACGGAAGGGTGCGTTCCAAAGATCATCAGTTTTTTCGCTCACTGCGCAAGCCTACCTCAGCAGGTATTCTTGCCGTTATGTGCGGTCGTTATGTGCGGTAGATATGCCTTGGTTAAATCTGCAGGCGAGTTAATTGAAGAATTTGAGATTACAACCAACTCAGTTTCTAGAGCGCTTGCCGCAGATTGGAATATTGCACCTACTCGAGATATTTATTTGATTAAGAGTGGCCGCGAACTAACAACTGTTTCGTGGGGATTAATTGCTCCGTGGTCAAAGGATCGCACCGAAGCTATCCGATCCCAGTCACAGGCAATCAATGCCCGAACCGAAACTGTTCATGAGAAGCCAACTTTCAGAAGTGCATTTAAATCTCGTAGATGTTTAATTCCAGCAACTGGATATTACGAGTGGGCAACAGAGCTTGGAAAGTATGAGAGTAAGCAACCGTTCTATATTCAATCGCAATCTGATAATAAGTCGCTAGCTTTTGCCGGAATTTATGATCGTTGGCAAGATCCAAGTGGGGAAGTTTTTGAAAGCGCTGCAATTATTACTAGACCTGCTGTAGATTTTTTGGCAACGATTCACCATCGCATGCCGACTTTCTTGCCACCTGATCGTTGGGATGCATGGCTTGATCCAAAGCTAAATGAAGTGGAAGAGATTCGCTCGCTTATGAATTTAGATCATCCAGCTCTGGGCCTAGTGGCTCACCCCGTTTCCACGAAAGTTAATGCGACTAGAAACAATGGTCCAGATTTAATTACTGAGATAGATGTCAGCGAACCAGGCACCCTGTTCTAGTCCTGTTCTAGTCCTGTTCTAGTCTTGTTCTAGTCCAGCTCAAGCCATCCCTGTGGGAATAAAGGCAAGCGCGGATCTGTTCTAACGAGTTGATGGAAAAAAATAAGAAATAAGAAAGTTGAGTGATTCCTTGGCAGTAGCCTTACTACCGATGTCTTCCGAGATAGAGGTTAGAACTCCGGCCGGTGTGCTGGCTACGGAGAATATTGTTGATCGCACTGCGCGCTTTGAACGCGATGCCATGCAATATACAAACCAGTTATATGCGGCTGCAATGCGTTACACCAAGAATCCTCATGATGCTCAAGATTTAGTTCAAGACACATATGCAAAAGCATTTACCTCATTTCATCAATTCGAACCAGGAACAAATTTAAAAGCTTGGCTTTATCGAATTCTCACAACAACTTTTATTAATACCTACCGCAAAGATCAACGTCGCCCACTAATTTCTGATGGCGAAGTTGAAGATTGGCAGTTAGCAGCATCTGCAAGTCATACAAGTGATCAGGGAAAGTCTGCTGAAGATGAAGTATTAGAAAATCTTCCAGATGGCGATGTGAAACGTGCACTTCATGAAATTCCAGAAGAGTTCCGATTTGCAGTTTTCTACGCGGATGTCGAGGGCTATTCATATAAAGAGATAGCTGAAATTTTGGGAATTCCTGCGGGAACCGTGATGTCACGTCTACATCGTGGTCGCAAATTACTCCGCACTCTCTTAGCCGATTATGCAAAAGATCGCGGATATGGGGGATCTGATGGAATGTAATCAAGTTTTACATGCGCTTGTTCTCTTTATCGATAATGAAATCGAAGATCAGAACGAGATTCAAACTTTTGAATCACATATTGCACAGTGCCCACCTTGTTTAAAGGAAATGGAGCACGAACGTGCGGTACTAAACCGTATGAAATCCCTGCTCTCAAATGAGTGTTGCGAGCCAGCCCCAGAGGAATTGCATGAACGGATTGCGAAACAGACAGCGCTTCTTGCTTCACAAATGTTTAGCCCAACTCAAATAATTACCGAATACCGCAGAACCGAAACAACAATTAATGGCGAAACGCTGATCGAAATTGAAACTACTCACGAGATAAGACGCGATTTCCCACTAAGTTAGCGGTTATGAATTCCGATGCAGTCTTAGGGGCGGTAGGTATGGCCTCTTTAACTGTGCGTCCTGCGGATACTTCAGTTGCCCAAGCTTTAAATGATTTGCCAATTTTGGCGACACCAACACTGCTAAATATCTTTGAAGGCGCCTGCACCGCAGCCCTTGCAGAACATTTAGAAGCCGGAGAAACTTCAGTCACATCTCATTTTGAAATTTCACCACTTGGATCCGTTGGTGTTGGCATTGAGATTAGGGCACATGCCAGATGTATCGAAATTGAGAATTCAATTTGTAAGTTTGAAATAGAAGTTCATCAAGATGAAAAACTAATTGCGACCGGAATTATCGATCGCAAGATAGTTGATCGAGTCTCTTTTGCTGCTCGAATCGCAGCGGAATCCATCTCTCGATAAAAGCTAAAACTCGATAAAAAATCGGACCCACCCTAAGGTGAGCCCGATTTAATTTTCGCTAATTACTTTTTATATTACTTCTTAGTTGCCCAGAAAATCTCAGCAATTTCATCAATCTTTGCAAGTAATTTATCTGCAACGGCCAGATCATTTGAACCTTTAGTTCCACCAGCACCAGCAAGCTTGGTTGCTTCGTTAAATAGAACATGAAGTTGTGGGTATGCCTCAAAGTGATTTGGCTTGAAGTAATCGGTCCAAAGCACCCATAGGTGATGCTTAACCATCTCTGAACGTTCTTCCTTGATTGCTACAGCGCGAGATTTGAAATCTGCATCTGATGAAGCCGCGTACTTCTCCATGGTTGCCTTGA
>WLIM01000118.1 GCA_009702205.1 Actinomycetota bacterium
AACGTTGAAACTGAACATGGTCCAGCGGATGTCCAAACAACATTGTTTAATATGCCAAAAATTCCATCCAGTGATTGACCATGTGGCTTAACGATTCGATGTGAAAGCAAGTGCAGTCGGAGGTAGGCATCGGCAACATCTTTTGGTGCTACATCTAAATCAATTTCAATTGCTACCTTTGATTTTGTAACGCCACGAATCGAATCCATACCGACGAACTCTGATAGGTCGGGGCCAGTGTTTTCGGCTAGCTTGCCCAACCCAATTGAGTCATACCAAACATCTAGGACTTCACCATTATTTGCGGTGCTTGCTATTCCAAACCCAAAGGCGCTTCTCATGAGATAACGCTACCAAAAGCAATTAACTACTAGACTTCTTTTATTATGCGAATAGCCGTTTATTGCTCAGCCTCGCCAAACATCGACCAAAAATATATCGATCTGGCCTTTGACATAGGTGTTGCCATCGCCAACAGTGGCGCCGATTTAGTTTGGGGCGGTGGCCAAATTTCAATGATGGGTGCAGCTGCAAGAGGTGCACGCGAACGAGGCGCAAAAACTTTCGGTGTAATTCCAGAGAAACTTGTGACACTCGAATTCGAAGATCCAGATGCAACAGAGATGTTTATCGTTTCAAATATGAGAACTCGCAAGGCGAAGATTGAAGAAATTTCTGATGCCTTCATTATGTTGCCCGGTGGTATCGGAACTCTCGAGGAATTTTTCGAAATCTGGGTTGGACGCAAATTGGGTTATCACTCCAAGCCGGTTGTTGTTTGCGATCCCTATGGAACGTTTACGCAACTGCAGAGCGCTCTTGATTTCCTAAGCGCAGAAGAATTCATTGGAGCTACTTCGAACGAATTAGTCGCTTGGTGCTCAGATATCCCAAGCACAATTCGTGCGTGCATGCTTGCCAAGTAATTAAGAACTTATAAAGTCCAAACAAGGCAGGTAACCTTTACCCATGGGCGCACTCTCCGAACTTCTAGCAAGCTTGCCGGAGGAAGAACGCTTTATTCTCACAATGCATTACATCCGATCTATGTCCGCCCAGGAGATTGCAAAGACCTTAGGCGTCCCAGAACGCGCGGTTCAAAGCGTTATCACGAGTGGCAAATCTCGTCTACTTTCCGCGTTAAATCCAGGGCAATAGCCCGCTTTTTTCAATTTCCGTTCACGATGGTTTTTACGAGATACTTAGCCACTGCATCTTCGGATGCTAAAGAAATTTAGATCCCCGCTTGAATTATGAAGGAGTAAAAACATGGCAGCCATGAAACCTCGTACTGGTGATGGACCCATGGAAGTTACCAAGGAAGCTCGCAGCTTTGTTATGCGAATTCCACTAGAAGGTGGCGGACGTCTTGTCGTAGAACTAAATGTTGAAGAAGCGACAAATCTTGGCAATGCGCTACAGGCAGCGGTTTCTCTCGTCAAGAAGTAATTTCTTCTTGCGTTTGATGGATTAACCAACGACCGTGAAGCTAGCCCCAAAAATTGATTGTTTAACACAATCCGAAATTGATTTCTCAAACTATGAAGCAATAGCCCTTCCAATTTTTAAAGGTGAAGGCGGTATCGAAGTTGGCAATGGGAAATTTGCAAAACTAGTTGAAAAACATTTCAAATTGGATCTCCCAAAGCTACTTGCGAATTGGCCTGATGCATCGGGTAAAGCCGGAGAACTTATTGAAGTTCCAGTTGGCGAAGATGAGGATCCGCTTCGAAGGTTATATTTTGTTGGTACCGGTTTAGATACTCAAGATGATTTACGAAAAGCTGGTGTTGCGCTCTCTCGTAAAGTAAAGAATTCGGGTGCAGTAGTTTTAGATGCCTTAGTAACTTCAAAAACTAATGTGCGAACACATGCGATCGCGCTAATACTTGCAGCTTATTCATGGGGCCGCAAAAGTGCACCGGCAAAAGAGTTAAAAGCTGCTAGCTTTGATTTAGTTGGAAACTTTGAGAAAGAGTTATCCGATGCTCAAATACTTGCATCAGGAGTTTGGCGAGCTCGCGATTTAATCCACACGCCTTCAAATATAAAGAATCCACAGTGGATTGCAGAACAAGCTAAAGCACTTGTTAAAAAAGTAAAATCTCCGGCACTTAAAGTTGAAGTAAAAAGCGGAGCTGCGCTCTCCAAATTTGGCGGTCTCTTAGCAGTAGGAAATTCATCTCCCAAACCTGGGCCAAGACTTATCGAAGTTTCATACGCACCAAAAGGTTCGAAGAATTGGCCGCATGTAGTTCTAGTTGGCAAAGGGATTACTTTTGATACCGGTGGTGTTTCACTTAAACGACCATACGACACCATGGTTGGTATGAAGAGCGACATGTCTGGCGCTGCTGCAGTACTTGCGACAGTTGTAGCAATTGCAGAAATGGGTGCAGATGCACCGAAGGTTCGAGTAACTGGACTTCTAATGTGCGCTGAGAATGCACTCTCTTCAACTTCACAACGACCTTCAGATGTAATTACTCATTTCGGTGGCACAACAGTTGAAGTTATCAATACGGATGCGGAAGGACGATTAGTTCTCGCCGATGGTCTGGCTTATGCAAATGAAAAATTAGCGCCAGACTATTTAGTAGATATCGCAACGTTAACTGGATCAGCAACACTGGGACTCGGCCGCCAATATGCCGCAATGTATACCCGCGATATCAAATTAGCTCAAAGTTTTTATGATGCAGGACAAAAATCTGGTGAACGGGTTTGGCACATGCCACTTATTGATGATTACAAAGTGGCCCTTGCAAGTGAAGTTGCTGATTTCAATCACACTGCAGAAAAACCTGATTTCAATGGTGGCTCAATCACTGCTGCACTATTTTTGGAACACTTCGCTGGAGATAGCAAGTGGGTTCATTTGGATATCGCCGGGCCTGCAAGATCTGAGAGCGATTCCGGAGAAAATCCAAAAGGCGGCACGGGCTTTGGTGTCAGATTGCTTACCGAGTGGTTGACTTCGCTATGACCACAAATACCCGCGGAGATATGTCGGCCTTCTCTGAGAATTTTCCACATGAAGACTTCTTCATGCAGCAGGCGCGTAAGAATGGTGCAGAAATCGGTGCACCAGATCCAACAGTTGGCATTGGTGGCTTAATTAATTTTGTCGTTGGTTTAATTGGCGCAAAGTCTATTGTTGAAATTGGAACAGGTTCTGGCGTAAGTGGACTTTGGGCATTTAATGGCGCTCCCAAAGATGCGACATTTACCTCGATTGACTCTGAGCGGGAACATTCTGCGAGTGCCAAGGAAATCTTCGAAGAGGCTGGAATTTCTGCGCAAAGATTCAGGTTAATTACAGGAAATATTATTGAAGTTGTTGGAAAGTTGGCGGATTCAAATTATGACTTAATGATTGTGAGGTCGCCAAAAGATATGGTTGATGTAGTCCAAGAGAGTTTTAGATTGTTAAAAGATGGTGGCGTCTTACTTATTGATAATG
>WLIM01000119.1 GCA_009702205.1 Actinomycetota bacterium
ATTGCTGAAAGTTCGCCAGATTCTTTTGCACTAGCTTTTGTAGTTGCCATATATTTTTTACTTTTTCATTTCTGTGTTTGCGCTAAAGGAAAGAGTTTTGATTTAGCGAATTTTGGATTATCTAGATTTACCAACCGACGATTTCTCGGCTACCAGATGAGGGAAAACTTAGCACACCGCCCCAGCCTTGAGCAAAAATCTAGCTACTCGACACCATGCCCAGAAATGGCCAATTTCTGTGCGGCAAATGAGCCCGCGCCAACCTTTATTACCGCTTCAACTTCAAGGTCATCAAGTGTGTGAAGAACCAACACAGATGGTCCGGCGCCAGAGATCATTGCAGGAACTCCTGCAGCACGTAGTTTTGTTACTAGTGCCATTGATTTTGGCATTGCTTCGGCTCGGTAATTTTGATGTAGTAAATCTTCGGTTGCATCTAGAAGTAAATCTGGACGTGATTGAAGTGCATGAACAAGAAGTGCTGCTCTAGATGCGTTTAGAACTGCATCGTGATGCGGAATAGTTTCTGGTAATAATTTACGTGCCTTTGCGGTTGCAAGGTGAGATTCTGGAATGAAAACTAGAGCTTTAATTTTAGGATCAACTTTAATTCCGACAGCCTTGCCAATATTGTTTTCGGTCCAAGCAATAGTTGCACCACCCAAAACTGCAGCAGCAATATTGTCTGGATGTCCTTCAAGCTCTGTTCCGAGAGCAATCAGCTCTTCGTCAGACATTAATTGTTCGCCACCTAAAACCAGTGCGCGTGCAAGTGCAAGTCCGCCAACAATTGCGGCGGCTGACGAACCAAGTCCGCGACCATGTGGAATTACATTTAATTGACGAAGCGCAATTCCCTTTGGCTTCTGACCCATATGTTCAAAGCCGTGAAGCATTGCTTTAATTACTAAATTGTTCTTATCCTTCTTAACATCGCCGCTACCTTCGCCAGAAACATCAACATCAAAAGTTGCATCATCTAAAACTTGTGCGGCATAGCGATCGCGTAAATCCAAAGCCAGACCAAGTGTGTCAAAACCCGGCCCTAAGTTGGCACTTGTAGCGGGAACACTTACCTGCGCCATTGTGGCCTTAAAAGTTAGGCGATTTTTAATTGCAGACATTAGGCAAGCCCAATTACTTCTGCAGCGCGCTTTACATCAACTGGAATAACAGTCGGTGCTTCTGCATGATCTAGAACCCAACCAACATCTTTCAAACCATTTCCAGTTACGGTTATAACAATTCGCTTATCTTTTGGAAGCTTGCCTTGGGCTTGCTTTTTAATTAAGCCAGCAATTCCTGCAGCACTTGATGGCTCGACAAAAATTCCTTCTTTTGCCGCTACTAAGCGATATGCAGCCAAGATTTCTTCATCAGTAACTGAGTCAATCAAACCACCTGATGAATCGCGTGCATCAACAGCTTGTTTCCACGAAGCTGGATTTCCAATGCGAATTGCAGTTGCAATAGTCTCTGGATTCTTCACAACTTCACCTAAAACAATTGGCGCGGCGCCCGCAGCCTGGAATCCCCACATTTGCGGCAGCTGCTTAGAAACTCCATCTTTAAAATATTCTTTGTAGCCCTTCCAGTATGCAGTTATGTTTCCAGCATTTCCAACTGGAAGAACGTGAAGATCAGGAGCATTGCCCAACATATCTACGACTTCAAAGCTTGCAGTTTTCTGGCCTTCAATTCGGTATGGATTGACCGAGTTAACAAGTGCCACTGGATAATTCTCGGAAAGTTCGCGTGCCAAATTTAAGCAATCATCAAAGTTGCCATCTACTTGCAAAAGAGTTGAACCGTGCGCAATTGCTTGTGCAAGTTTGCCCATCGCAATTTTTCCTTCAGGAACTAAAACAACTGGACGCATTCCAGCTTTAGTCGCATATGCAGCAGCACTTGCTGAAGTATTTCCAGTCGAAGCACAGATAACGGCTTTCGCACCATCTTCTGCGGCTTTTGAAATCGCCATAGTCATTCCGCGATCTTTAAAAGAACCAGTTGGATTAGCGCCTTCGACTTTTAGCCAAATATCGTTATCAAGCATTGCAGAAAGAACACACGCAGATACAAGTGGGGTTCCACCTTCGCGAAGTGAAACTACTGGAGTCTTTGAAGAAACCGGAAGGCGATCACGATATTCATCGATTACACCACGCCATTGATGCGCACCTTTTTTCTTAAAAATACTCATGCGCTCATTCCTTCAACTCGGATAACACTTGCTACATCTTTAACTGCATCTAAACCTGAAAGTTCGGCAACTGTTGCCGCAAGCGCCGCATCGGTTGCTTTGTGAGTCATAACAATTAATTCTGCATTATCGCCGCGGCCAGTTTGGCGAACTGTTTGTATTGAAACATCGTGCTTAGAAAATGTCTGTGCAACGGCTGCTAGAACGCCTGGTCTATCTGCAACATCCAAGCGGATTAAATAGCGAGTTTTAGTGGTTCCCATTGGAGCAATACCTAAATCAGCGTAATCACTTTCGCGTGGTCCAAGTCCACCACTTATGCGATGGCGAGCTACCGCAACTAGGTCACCGAGGATTGCTGAAGCAGTTGGTGCACCGCCTGCGCCGCGACCATAAAACATCATTGCGCCAGCCGATTCTGATTCTACGAATACCGCATTGAACGCTTCACGAACTGATGCCAATGGGTGGCTGCGTGAAATTAAAGTTGGATGTACACGAACGCTAATCTTGTTATCTGCTGTTAATTCTGCAATTGCTAATAATTTAACAACTAAATCTAAAGATTTCGCAACTGCAACATCAGTGTCAGTAATCTTTGTAATTCCTTCACGAAATACATCAGCATCTGTTACTCGAGAGTGAAATGCCAGCCCAGCCAAAATTGCAGCCTTAGCGGCAGCGTCAAATCCTTCGACATCTGCAGTTGGATCCGCTTCAGCAAAGCCAAGTGCTTGCGCTTCTGCAAGAGCATCACCAAAGGCCGCGCCCGATTCATCCATCTTGGTCAGAATAAAGTTTGTTGTTCCGTTAACGATTCCCATAACGCGGAGTACATGATCGCCAACTAGCGATTCGCGAAGCGGACGCAAGATAGGAATTGCTCCTGCCACTGAAGCTTCATAATAAAGGTCAACACCGTTCTTATCTGCCGCTGCGAAAAGTTCGCCACCATGTTTTGCAAGCAGAGCTTTGTTTGCTGTGACAACAGATTTTCCATTTGCAAATGCGCTGAGAATCAAAGTTCTAGCTGGTTCAATTCCACCAATAACTTCGATAACCAAATCAATAGTTGGATCACTGACGATAGCTTCTAAATCTGTAGTTAATAATGCTTTATTAACGTTTGCGCGACTTAGATTTCTGACACCAATTTTTACTAAATCTAATTGGGCGCCAGAACGAGCTGCAAGATCAGATTTGTTAGCAACAATTAGGCGCGCGACTTCGCTTCCAACAACACCGCAGCCGAGCA